>NZ_FUYE01000014.1 GCF_900167535.1 Prosthecobacter debontii | reverse complement strand
CAGCTATGTGCGGAAGAGATAAGCGCTGAAAGCATCTAAGCGCCAAGCTCATCCCGAGATAAACTTTCCCTGAAGGATCGTGGAAGACTACCACGTTGATAGGTCGCGGGTGCAAGCGCAGTAATGTGTTCAGCTTAGCGATACTAATCATCCGTTTGTCTTGCATTGCCTTCATTCCTTTCAAAACAAGACACACACGTCGGCCCAAACCGAAATTGTTCATCTTTACTCCTGTATGCAGTTGTCAGGGAACTTCGATCAGCTCCCTTCCTTACCCTCAGACTGTCGAGCAGTCCTTAATTGAATAACCTCTGCTCGTAAGTCTGGTGGTCATGGCACAGTGGAACCACCCGTTCCCATTCCGAACACGGAAGTGAAACGCTGTTGCGCCGATGATAGTTGGACGATAGGTCCTGCGAAAGTAGGTCGCCGCCAGTTTATAAACCCCCTCCCTTCTCACGAAGCCGAGGGGGTTTTTTGTTTAACGACACGACACCAATCGCTGCGGCCTATGACAGTCTAACCTCATTTTGTTGGGAAAATGGGTTTGTGCTTCGGGACAAATCTCCCAGGAGATCCAACCAACCGCTTCTCCCACGCACCTCCTTAACCAGATGAGCATTTTGCGCCTCGACCAGCGCTTGCGGCGGAACCTCAGATCAATAGCCGCACCGCACTCATAAAAGCAGCGCGAAGCCTCCATTCCACTCGCGTGGAGGATCACACGCACCAATCCAATCCTTGTATCAAAGGGACGCAAGGCGAAAACACCCCTCGATCAAGTGGGCAGTGAACCCTGCATTGCCAAGGGCTCAATGTTCAAGCTGAGCTAAACTGTCGCAACCTTGTTCCATCTATAGGGTCTAACAAACTGTAAAAGCAACATGCCTCTGTCTTCGCTAAGAGTGTCGGTCGTTAGACGCTTCAATGGTTTTCTGACTCACGATCAGCTCAGTGGCGATCTGTTTTGTAGCGTGCTCAGTGAGGATCCAAGCCAAAACTTCTGACTCGCGTTCGGGCGGTTTTGCCCTGGATTTGAGGACAAGGCGCATTGATGATGGGGGACGCCAAAGAGGCTTGGTTTTTGAGAGCCTCGGTTGTTCGACTGCGGTTTTTGGGGAACCCTACAGTCCGGAAAATTCTCCGTGGGAGGACTTCCTTCGGAGGAATGCACCTCTTTAAATTTTAAGAGATGGTGCCGGTGGTCGGACTCGAACCGACACTCCTTACGGAACAAGATTTTGAGTCTAGCGCGTCTACCAATTTCACCACACCGGCGTGCAGTTAAGTAAGGACCGTTAAAATGGCGAGTCGCCAGAAGATTGCAAGGCTTTTGGTGGACCAAGTATCTCACGCAGCAAAATAGCTTGGCGGGCTGCAGCGGGATTGTGCAGCAGATCCTTGAGTGAGTAGGGGCTGGCGGCTTCGCTTTTCTGTCGCGTAGCAAGGGGGGGCTTGATGGGGGCGTCGAAGAAGACGGGGGGAGTCGCCATCTTAGCAGGCTTGGCCGTGACGGGAAAAGGCTCGGACTTGGACGGGACGGGCGGAGGAGCCGGGCGGAGATCTGCGCGCACGGTGCCTGGTGGGGTGCGCTGGCTCTGTGGTAGGGGCGGAGGGGGGCTGGTGGGGCGCTGGGGAGGGGCAGGAGACTCTTGTGCTCGGCGGGCCTGCTCGAAGACATCCCGCACGGTCTCCCAGGGATTGTAGGTGGGCGTCGGGGCCTGCGTAGGGGGGCGGTAGGTGCGCTCCTGCTGGGTCTGCTGTTTCCAAGCGGCTTCACGCGCCGCGCGTTCTTCCTCACTCAGGGGCATGTTTTGGCGCTTACCCTCCTCCAGCTTTTGCTGAATGAGGCCCCAGAGCCATTGAAGAAAGCCCGCCCCCATCGCGATGACGATGATGATGATCTGGACGGGGTCAATGTCAGCGAGGATCATGCGGGGAGTGTGGCATCAATCCACGGGGCGCGCCACCACGATTCCTGCATGGCTCTTAAAGTCGGCTAAATAACCGGAGAGGGTCTGATCCACCAGCACCTTCTTATGGGTGTAGGAAGCGTGCATGAAGTGGCACTGCCCATCGGCGGTGCGCACGGCGAGGCCGACATGGCTGCAATAGACATGCGGCTTATGCGTGACGATGCCGATGATGTCCCCACTGCGCAGCTTGGGCTCGATGGCGCGGACGGCTTCTTTGGGGATGTAACGGAAGGGGTGCGTTTGCAGTTCAGCCTCGATGCGAGCCATGCCTGGTCGTAGATCAGGATTGGCCTTGAGGTAGCGGTAGCTTTTCCACAGCACGGTCATCTCATCAATGCGGCGGTCGGTGAGTGGCACGGTTTGAGCCAAGCTCTCGGTGATGTTCTGAATGTGGCCACGCTTTTGGTTATCCCGAAACCATTCATCCAGGTAGTGAATGCGGTCCAGGTAGCCGCCGTTGCAGATACCGTGGCGGTAACGGGTGATCTCGATCTGCCGCAGCAGATCGCTCGGTGTGTAGGGGCCTTTTTTCTCCTTCAGCATGCGGGCGATACCGAGGGCGATCTCAAAAAAGGTCCAGCAATCTAGTCCCGCAAAATTGACGGAAGGAGACTCGATGCGGTCATGAATCTCCAAGGTGTATCCGACATAGGGGATGCCCTCCATGGCAAGCGCGGCACGGGTGATACGCTCACCGATGGGTAGGGCACGCCAGTTTTCTTTCAAAGCTTGAGCGACGATGCGCTCGAACTTCTTCTGGCCGACGAAGGTCAGGTTTTGCGGCAGATGCTCACCAGCACGAACGACTCTGGGGAGGACGCTCGCAGCCAGCAATTGGAGCAGAGTGCGGCGATTCATGGGGAAAAGTGAAGGTGGTTAGGCGAGGCTTGTCAGCACAGCCTTCGCCGCACGGTGATACGCTCCGCCTGCGCCTAAAGAGGCCACCACTTCGGCCAATTCGGCCTGGAGCTCGGCGCGGCGGTGGTCATTGGTGATGAGGTCCACCATTTCGGCGGCCAGGGTATCGGGCGTGAGCCCACCCTGCACGAGTTCCTTCACCACATCACGCTGAGCCAGCACATTGACGATGCCGATGTTCTTGATGCGCACCACCGTCTTAGCCGCGATGTAGGTCAGGGGCGTCACCTGATAGACCAGGGCATAAGGCAGGCCGAAACAGGCAGCCTCCAGCGTGGCGGTGCCGCTGGCCACCGCGCCGACCTGAGCGCGCTGCATCAGGTCATAGACGGTGCCAGTTTCGATCCACTGCTTTGCCTCCGGCATCCCGGCGGCCTCGGCCATCTGGCGCATGTGCCCGGCCAGGGTTTCATTGGCGGCAGAGACGGCGAAGCGTGCCTGAGGCAGCGCCATGCGGATGGCCAGGCCTGCCTGAAGCATGATGGGAAACAGGCGCTTCACCTCATTGAGGCGACTGCCCGGGAACCAGCCGATGAGGCCGCGTTCGCGCTCCCAGTTGCGCTTGAGTTGCGCCACGCGGTCCACCATGGGGTGCCCACTGAATTCGGTGGGCAGACCGCTCTTTTCATAAAACTCTTTCTCGAAAGGGAAGATGCAGATCATGAGATCCAGCACCTTGGCCATGACCTTGACGCGTCCTTTCTTCCAGGCCCAGACCTGGGGGCTGATGTAGTAGAGAATCTTGCCCGTGTAGCCGCGCTTCCGCAGTTCCTTGGCCACGCGCAGGTTAAAGCCTGGATAATCCACCAGCACCACCCCGGTGGGCTGCGTGCTCATGATGGTCTGCACGGTGGCATCGAAGCGCTGCTTGAAGTAACCATACATCTTCAGCACTTCCCACAGCCCAACCACCCCGGCGGTCTCTACCCAATCCTCGATGCCGTTGCCTGCGGCTTCGCGCATCTTGGGCCCCCCCAGGCCACTGAGGGTCAGGCTGGGATCGAGTGCACGCAGCTCTTTGATCAAACCCGCCCCATGAGTGTCTCCACTGACTTCACCGGCAATGATGTAAAGATGGGGCATGGGAGGGGAGTGAAGTTTGCAGTGGCTGAGCCGTTGTTGGCGAGTGTTGGCAGTGGTTTGAAGAAACCTGGAAGGCGCGATGAATATTGTAGTCGTGAAAAGTGTGGCACGCAGAGGATCGAAACAACAGCCAACCATGGCAAACCATTGCCAACAACAGCCAACCTTACCATTCCTCTCCTCGGGTCATGGCCATCAATTGATCCGTGTTCAGGGGAGTAGAGGCGCAGCCTTGGGCTTTGGAGAGCCAGCTTGCGACTACCTGAGGAGCGTGGTGGTGGGGCTTTTGGGGAACGATTTGCAGCCCATCCTCCAGTGCGATGAAGTCCACCTCTGTCCCTGGACGCAAGTGATAGCGTTCCCGCAGCGCTTGAGGGATGGTCACTTGGCCGTTGGCAGTGATCGTCATGGTTTAAAAATACTAGCAGACCGAGACGGGTCGAGTGAAACTTTGTGGCAGCCTGTGACTGCCCTGAGCCGTTTGCAGCGGTTGGAGGGACCTGGAGGCGCGGCAAGCAGAGGATCGAAACAACTGCCAACTATGGAAAACCATCGCTAACAACAGCCAACGTCACCCCTCAGCTTCCTAAAGCGGCATTCTTCTCGATCTGATCCGTGATCTCCAGGGCGATGCGGACGGCTTCGGCACCTTCCTGGCCGGTGACGACGGGGCGCTTGCCGAGGCGGGAGCACTCCACAAAGGCGGCGATCTCCAGCTTCAGCGGCTCGTCTTTCTCCACCTCCACGGCCTCGCGCACGATCTGCATGCCATCCTTTTTATAGATCCAGCCGCTCTGCTCCTGGTAGTCGAGCGAGAGGTAGCTATCCTGCTGGAAGACGCGGATCTTGCGCATCTTCTCGGGGCTGATGCGGCTGGCGGTGATGTTGGCAATGCAGCCGTTGGCAAATTTCAAACGGGCGTTGGCGATGTCTTCGCGCTTGGTCAGCACAGGGATGCCGACTGCGTCGATTTGCACCAGCGGGGACTTCACCAGATGCAGGACGATCTCGATGTCGTGGATCATCACATCCAGCACGACTCCGATGTCCATGCTGCGGTTGGGGAAAGGCGAGAGGCGATGGGCTTCGATGAAGCGCGGGTGGTCCATGCGCTCTTCCAGTTGGCGCAGCACGGGGTTGAATCGCTCGATGTGCCCCACCTGGAGGAGGACGTTTTTCTCCTGGGCCAGCTCGATCATGGCCTGGGCCTCGGCATAGCTCTCGCTGATGGGTTTCTCCACCATGACATGCACGCCTTGATTCATCAGGGGCTCGGCCACGCGACGGTGATAGATGGTGGGCACAGCGATGGTGGCGGCATCCACACGCCCTGCGAAATCGGCCAAATCCGAAGCCGGGTGCGTGTTGTATTGAGCCGCGAACTCGGCCGCACGTGCAGGGTCGGCATCATAAACCGACGAAAAGACGATGGCCCCCTCACTCCGGGCGGCGATCTCCGCCATGATGCGGGCGTGGTTTTTACCGATGGCACCCACACCGGCCACGCCGATGCGGAAAGGGGAAGAAACGGAATCCATGTTTGTGTTGGCTCAGCCTTAAATGGGGAGAGCGGGCTGGCAAGGGGAAAGGGAGGCTTCAGTGGTCAGTGGTCAGTGGTCAGTGAGTTTGGCCAACTTTCGCCGATTACTGAATACTGTTCACTGGCTACTGCCTCACCTGGCCGCTACCATCAATGAGGTATTTGTAGCTGCACAGCTCGGCCAGACCCATGGGGCCGCGGGCATGGAGCTTATCCGTGCTGATACCGATCTCGGCTCCGAAGCCGAACTCGCCACCGTCATTGAAGCGGGTGCTGGCGTTATGCAGGACCACGGCGCTGTCCACTTCATGCTGGAAGCGCTCGGCCAGGGCACGGTCGCGGGTGATGATGCTGTCCGTGTGATGGCTGCCGTAGCGGTTGATGTGCGTGATGGCTTCATCTGGGCCGGCGACGGTCTTGGTGGAGAGGATGAGGTCCAGCCACTCGGTGCCCCAGTCCTGCTCGGTGGCGGGTTCGCTAGGCACGCCGAGCTGAGCCTGCGCTTCGGGGTCGGCATGGATGGCCACGCCGGCGGCGGCAAGTCTTTGACCGAGCACGGGATAGAAGGTGGCGGCGATCTCGCGATCCACTAGAACGGTTTCCAGGGCATTGCAGACGCCGGGTTTCTGCGTCTTGGCATTGATGATGATGTCCGCGGCCATGGTCTGATCTGCCTCACGGTTCACATACACATGGCAGACGCCGTCGTAGTGCTTGATCACGGGCATGCGGGCGGTGGAGACTACCTTTTCAATCAGCCCCTTACCCCCACGCGGGATGATGAGGTCCAGGTATTGATCCATCTTCGCCATGTGCTCCACGCTGGAGCGATCCGTGAAAGGAATGAGCTGCACGCTATCTGCTGGGAGTCCAGCGCGTTCACCCCCGGCTTGGAGGGCGGCGGCCAGGGCCACATTGGAGTGGATGGCCTCGCTCCCCCCTCGCAGCAGGGTGGCATTGCCGGTCTTGAAGCACAGACTGGCGGCGTCTGTGGTCACATTGGGACGGGATTCGAAAATGATGCCGATGACGCCGATGGGCACGCGCTTCTTGGTGATGAGCAGACCGTTAGGCCGGGTCCGTTGCTCCAGTACCTCGCCGACGGGGTCGGGCAGGGCAGCCACTTCACGCACGGCTTGGGCGATGGCCTTCAGGCGTTTCGGATCCAGAGTCAGGCGATCAATCATCGCCTTGGACAGGCCATTGGCGGCGGCGCGTTCCAGGTCCTTGGCATTCTCCGTGAGGATGTGGCTCTCCTGGGCCTCGATCTCATCCGCCATGGCCAGCAGGATGGTGTTTTTCTGGGCCGTGCTCAGCTTCACCAGTTCATGGGCGGCGGCACGGGCGCGGCGGCCCATGTCGTGGATGGCGGCTTGGATTTCAGAATCGGTCATGGAGCGGTCAGAGAAAGAGAATACGTGCGAGGGCCTGCGCAGGGCAGGGGAGAAAAAAGGAGCCTCCACCATGGCATGGCCCGGCGGGTGTTCCAATGAAGAATGAGGGGGGGATCACTCCCCTCAATCGAGGTTTGTGATCTCCCCGGTTTTCCCCTCGTGTCCCACCCCATATCACAAAAACACCACCACCCGTGCCATTCGGGCGGAGCAGGGGGAAGGTTGGGCCCGTTTAATGCGTAGCACTCCCCTCACACCATCCGCATGAGACTCCCCCTCCTTAGCGCACTCTTGGCCTGCACCGCCACGGCACTCACCGCTGCTGAAACGGTCACGCAGACACTCAATGTCCTGGACCTGATGAAGGCCGGACAGGTGGAATACCACATCAACCCGAAGGCTGATTTCCATGATCCGGCGGATCAGGTCTTTCAACTCAAGGAAAACGAACTGCACATCAGTGGCAAGGGCTACGGTTACATGGTCACCAAGGAGAGCTTCAAGGACTATCACCTCGTGGTGGAGTTCAAGTGGGGCGCGAAGACCTGGGGCAAACGTGTGGATCGCGCCCGGGACAACGGCATCCTCGTCCACAGCTACGGCCCGCATGGTGCCTATGGCGATACCTGGATGGCCAGCATCGAGGCCCAGATCATCGAGGGCGGCATTGGGGATATCCTGGTGCTTTCCCCCAAGCTGACGGATGGCACGGAGCTAACTACAAGTGCGACCGCCGAGATCGAGCTGGATCGCGACAAAGAAAAGCGCTGGAAGAAGGGCGCGCCTGCTCAGGTGGTGACCAAAGGCCGCATCAACTGGGAGAAGCGGGATGAAGATTGGGCGGATAAGATCAACTTCCGGGGCAAGGATGATCCTGATAGCCCGGTGGGCGAGTGGAATCGCCTGGAGGTCATTGCCAAGGGGGATACCCTGCAATACTTCGTCAATGGCCTGCTGGTGAATGAAGCCTTTGATTGCAAACCTGCGGAGGGGCGCATCTGCATCCAGACCGAAGGCGCGGAGATGATCGTGCGCCGTTATGAACTTCATCCATTAGGCCAATTCAAAGAAAAATGGAATCCCATCCAGGCCAGCGGAGGCAGCGATATCGAGGTACGCCAGGGCCAGGAGCAGGCCTTGAGCCCGGAGGAGTCCTTGAAGCAAATCCAGTTCGACGGTCCCTATGAGGCTCAGCTCGTGGCTGCCGAGCCTCTGATTCAAGATCCCGTGGAGATCACCTGGGATGCCCAGGGGCGTTTGTTCGTGGCGGAGATGCGGGATTACCCGCTGGGGCCTGAGGCGGGTAAGCCCTTCATGTCCCGCGTGTCCATGCTCACCGATAAGGATGGTGATGGCCGTATGGACGAGAGCCAGGTCTTTGCCGATCACCTGGACCACGTGCAGGGCCTGCTGCCCTACGATGGCGGTTTGATCGCCACCACCCGCACGCAGATTCTCTATCTCAAAGACACGGATGGCGATGGCAAAGCGGATGTGAATCGCCCGCTCATCAAGGGCTTCAATCCACGCCACAGTCAGCTCCAGGTCAGCGCGCCACGCTGGGGCCTGGATGGCTGGGTTCACTTCAACAACGGCCTGGATGCTAAAGAGATCTACCCTGCCGATGCCCCGACCAAAGTGGTGGGCGTGCCGGGAGCGAACTTCCGCTGGAACCCGAAGACAGGGGAGATCCAGCCCACCGGGGGCAAGGGCCAATACGGCGGTGCCTTTGATGATTGGGGCCATCACTTCTACTGCTCGAATCGCAATCCGCTCATGTTCACCGTCATGCCCTGGGCGGCCATGTCTCAGAATCCTCATGCCGGCATCACCCAGAACTACGAGGACATCGCCCCGGCTGGCCCTGAGACCCGAGTTTATCCCCTGAAGATCACGCACACCACGGCAGACGCCCACGCCGGCACAAACACCGCT
The DNA here is from genome assembly GCF_900167535.1 of Prosthecobacter debontii. Classification (NCBI taxonomy): domain Bacteria; kingdom Pseudomonadati; phylum Verrucomicrobiota; class Verrucomicrobiia; order Verrucomicrobiales; family Verrucomicrobiaceae; genus Prosthecobacter; species Prosthecobacter debontii. Next base: position 157,086 of record NZ_FUYE01000014.1, on the reverse strand, counting down.
TGTTCCGGCCTGGGGGTCTATCGTGGCGACCTGATGCCTGAGCTGAAAAACAATGTCTTCGTGCCCGATCCGACTGGCCAGCTCATCACCCGCTACAAGGTGGAGCCGAACGGCGCCTCGCTCAAGGCCACCCGTGTGGGTGAGCGCACGGAGTTCTTCCGCAACGGCGATGAATGGAGCCGCCCGGTGAACGTCACCACCGGTCCTGATGGGGCTCTGTATGTGTGTGACATGTATCGCCGCTGGATTGATCATGCGCGCTTCTTCCCCGAAGACTTCGTGAAGAGCCACGACATGCGCCAAGGCGAGCTCCAGGGCCGCATCTGGCGCATCGTGCCGAAGGGAACGACGAAGCTGGTGACGAAGGTGCCCGGCAAGTATCACGCCATTCCTGAAACCGGCTGGGGCGATGTGCCGAAGGAGCATGCTGAGCGCGCCGCGTTTTTGAATGTTTCGCCGGATGCCGATGCGAAGACGCTGGCCATGCTGTTGGAAGCTCATGCCGAAGATCCTTGGATGGCCAAGATGATCGCCTCGGCTTCTGCTCGCAAGATGGGACAAGTGCTCAGTCTGTTGAGTGCTGAGTTTTATACCACCTTTTCGGAAGTGAAGGCGACCACAGTGCGCACCTTTGCGACAGGTGCTCTTGCTGATGGACAAACCGAAGACATTGCTGCTTTACTGACGCTTTTACAAAAGCAACCCGGCGAACTCCTTTGGTGGAAACCCGCGCTTCTTCAAGGTCTGGCCAAGCTGCCGAAAGGCCACGAAGCAGCCGCTCAAGAGATCGCTGCACTGCAATCCAAGATCGACGCCATTGTAGCTGATCCAAAAAGCTCGCTCGACCAACGCCTCGCCGTGTTGCCCCTGTTGAGCAGTCGCAAATGGGAGACCGTGCAGCCTGTGGTGAAAAGCCTGCTGACCAGCACACAACCCGTGGAACTGACCACGGCGGCACTGACCCTGCTGAAGAAATACCCCGCCACCAGCACGGCGGCTCTGGTTTATGACATCCTGCCCAGCGCCGGACCTGCCCTGAAACGTGATCTGGTGCCCCTCCTAACCAGCAATGCAACCACGGCTCTGGCTTTGTTCAAACGCATGGAGCAGGGGGAATTCCCCACCGCCTGGGTGGATGTGGAGACACGCTGGCGCTATCAGCGCGGCACGGGTGAGATGGCCACTCTGGCCAAGAAACTCTTTGGCGAAGCCAGCAGTGACCGCGCCGCCGTGGTGAAGGATTACATGGCCGCGATGACCCATCCCGGTGATGCGGCCAAGGGGCAGCAAGTCTTCGCCACCATCTGCATCACCTGCCATAAGCACGGCAGCCTCGGTGTGGACGTGGGCCCGCCGCTGTCCGATGTGAAGGTGAAACCGCCTGAGGCCCTGCTGGCTGATATCCTGGACCCCAACCGCATGTTCGAAGCCCGCTGGAGCGCGTATCAGGTGGATACCACCGATGGGCGTGTGCTCAGTGGCCTCATTCAGAGTGAAACCAGTGACGCCATCGTCCTCGTCATGATGGGCGGTCTGAAAGAAACCCTGCCACGTAGCGCCATCAAGACCCTCAAATCTCTGGACCGCAGCCTCATGCCTCCCGGCCTCGAAGCCGCCATCACCAAGGAACAGATGGCCGATCTCCTGGCTTTCCTGACGGCCGGGAAGTGAATGCACTTGATGTTAGGTAGGCGGTGAGCCGCGGCCGCGTTCTTCCTGGAGCGCGGGCGTCTCGCCTGCCGTTTCCTGCGTCCTCGCAGGAAACCGTTCTCGGGTGCCCACTTCTGTCCTGATCGATAGTTTCAAACCACTCATCGCCACTGATGGATGCGATTGCAGAATCAGCAGTCTTCATCAGTGCCGATGAGGGGTTCATCACCTGCGTCAAAGCCTGTGCACACGCTCACTGAGTTGCCGATCCTATACTATCGAGACTTCTCAGAACGGTCAGCGGCGAGAGACCGCTGACGGCGCGATGACGCGCGCGCTCCAGGATGCTTGGCCTGCCTAACGAGCCTATTTCAAAATCCGAGCCATCGGTTTGCCCATGCAGCCAGGAGGCTCCTGGATGCCGAGTGCGGCGGAAATCGTCGGAGCGATGTCGGTGATGTGAAATTCATCGGGATAACGTCCCGGGATGAACGCGTGGCCATAGAACAGCACGGGAATGTGAGTGTCGTAAGTGAAGGGGGTGCCGTGGGTGGTGCCGATGCCCGGCTTGCCGCTCCCGGAGATCAGGAAGGGTTTCAGCGTCAGCAGCACATCGCCGCTGCGCTCGCCATTGAAGCCATTCATCACCCGCTGACCGATCACGCCTGGGGCGCGGCCTTCCAGCAGTTGCTCACGCCCATAGACGGCATGGAAGATGCCGGTGGACAGGGCCCACTCGCGGATAAAGGCGGTGAAGCTCTCGGGAGAAATCTGTTTTTCCAGCAGGGTGGGGTGATTGAAATACAGCAGGCCATCCACTAGACGGGGTTTGAGCTGACCTTTCGAGGCCAGGAAATAGCGACCCGGGCCATAGCGCTCCACAATCTTTGCCTGGAGATCCATGAGCAGGTCCGACAGGCCGGGGCGTCCACCCCCCAGACCCTGTTCAGCAGCGAATTCCGGAGTCGGAGCCACACCGTGATCCGCAGTCAGCAGCATGGCGACATGGTCCAGGCCGATCTTCTGATCCAGGTAGGCAAACAGCTCCTGAAGCTGGCGATCCAGCCGCAGGGTGATGTCCTGCACCTCCTGAGAATAGGGACCGAACTTGTGCCCCACATAGTCATTGGAAGAGAAGGATATGCACAGCAGGTCCGGCTTGTCGCCCTGGCCTAGCTTCTCACCCTCGATCGCGGCCTTGGCGAATTCCGCCAGGATCTGATTGCCAAAGGGCGTGGAGAGGATGGGCTCGTAGCCTTCTTGCTCGGCCTTGATCACCTGGTGTGGAAAGACTCGGCCTTCTTCTCCAGCCAAGGAGGCCTCTCCCACCACATCATCGGCATTGGCGTATTCTTTTTCATCCAGCAGCCGCTCCCATTTTTGGCCGATGTAGGAATCGGCACGCTTTTGGGCATTGAAGGCCTTCACCCATTCCGGCAGGTCCTTCATGTAGTAGCTGCTGGTGATGAAATTGCCCGTGGCTCCCTCAAACCAAAAAGCTCCCGTGGGTTTTTTACCACTGGGTAGAATGGCCCCGCGATCCTTTACGGACATGGCGATGACCTTGGAGCCCCAATGCAGGCGCATCTGGTCGGCCACTGTGGCACCGATGAAGTTGCGTGGGGACATCTTGCCCGCCTGGGCCTGCGGGTCCGTGCCCACCCCGGTCACATCCGGATCACTCACGCAATACATCATCTGGCCCGTGCGTTTGTCGAACCACTCGTTGCTGATGATCCCGTGCATCACCGGTGCGCTGCCGCTGAAGTAACTGGCATGCCCCGGTGCCGTGATGGTGGGGGAGTAATCATACTGCGCAAAGGTCATGAAGGCCCCCTTATCCGTCAGCAGGCGAAACCCACCCTCGCCAAACTGGCTGTAAAAGCGGTCCAGGTAGTCGTAACGAAGCTGATCCACGACGATGCTCACGACCAGCTTCGGAGCCTGAGGTGGAGCTGAGAAGGCGGTGATAGGGGCAAGGCCTGCGACCAGCAAGGCCAGGAGAAAAGGGGAGCGAAAACGCATGAGATTGGAAGGTAGGAAGCGTGGAGCAAACAAACGTCTTTCACCCAACCGTCGTTTCAGCGAACCCTTATTGATTGCGTCTTTGGGCAAATACCAGACGGATCTTGGCCGTCGAAAGCCGCGTGTGAGCATCCTCCCTCTCTCGTCTAACAGAAAGTTTTGGGTTTTCTTGGCCCCTGTTTCGAGGGATGCGACCTCAGAAATGAGCCGCTTCAGGTGGGGTCTCCGCTGGCCAACCCAGCACCGAGTGAAAACATCTCTTGCTATTCCCGAGCAACGGGGCGACTGTAAAGCTGCAAGTTATCCTGGTGAAGGCTAAGCTAAGTTGTTCATCAGGTGATTCCAAGGATTCAATGATGTCCTGAAATCCGATAACGGAGCTAGTTACAGCCATCCCGGGGAGCTGAACCAAGCTAACGTTATGAATACCAAAATGTTTGTGGGCAATCTGCCCTTCAACATCACGGAGAGTGATCTTCGTGACCTCTGCGGTGACTTCGGCACCGTGACCGATCTTTATTTCCCTGTAGATCAGATGACTGGACGCCCTCGCGGTTTCGCGTTTGTCACGATGGATTCCGTCATGGCCATGAATGAAGCGATCAAAGCCCTGAATGGCAAAGAAGTGCAGGGCCGTGCGATCAACGTCAATGAAGCCCGCCCGAAAGAAGAACGCCCGCGTGACTTCGGTGGCGGCGGTGGTGGTGGCCGTGGCGGCTACGGCGGCGGTCGTGAAGATCGCGGCGGTAAAGGTGGCTACAGCAAGCGCTACTAAGAGACCCCGATCTCATCTCCCTTGAGGCATTGTCGTTTCGGCGGCAGTGCCTTTTTTTTGAGGATGAGAGGTCCCGTCATCGTCTTCGCTTCGAGGATTCTCGCGCTTCCTGGTTGAGATATTCCGCATAGATGTCGCCGGGGTAGTTGGCGCAGAAACCGCGTAAGGTGACGGCTTGTTTCACGACCCAGGCGGCGTGGCCGTTTCCGCGAATCTGCTCCCAGCACCACGTGACGGCAGTCGTGAACTGATCGAGATCGAGCTGAGAGGTTTTGAGGAAGGTGGTGAGGCGGAGTTCTCTACGCTGGCTCTTCAGGGTGGACTAACTTTGAGGATGTCAAATAGTGGATATCATTATTTTGATGCGAAGATGGTGGGGTGAGGTCGCTTCGCGAGTCTCGATACTCCAGTTCACTTCACCGCATCCCGGCCCTGCGTGAGCCACTCTAGGTTGAAGCGGGCGAAGTGGAGTTCATCCCAGTAGTGGCTGCTGCCTTTGTCGGCACGCTCGTAGATGCAGCCGATGCTGAAGTCATCCATGACCACGAGGTCCGAGTAAGAGCCGGGGTGGGGCCAGAGGGTGCGGCCTGCGGTCCAGGTTTCGCCTTCATCATAGCTGAGGCGCACGGTGAGGTTGTAGCGGCCGTAGGGATGCTCTTTTTGCCGATAGGGCGCGGCGGGGCTGGCGAAGAGCAGGCGGTTCTTGTCCTGTTTTCCAGCGAGGCTCAGGCGCTCGACACTGCCGTGACAGCGTGGGGTGATGAGCTCTTCGGCCCGCCGCACGGGTCCCCAGGTCTCGCCGCCATCCCCGCTGACGGCGACGAGGTGGCGTAGGTTGTCAGGGGCGTCCTCCGCGCTTTCGTTGCGTGAGATGACCATGAGCCGACCATCAGCGAGTTCCTCCAGTTGGCACTCGCTGGTGTGCATGCCAATGGTGCCCCCGAGCTTCCACGTGGCCCCCTGGTCATCGCTGTAAAAACAGTGGGCGTAACTGCGCAGGCGCCCCTTGCCCGAGTCCTCCCGGTGGCGAGCGGGCACGACGATGCGGCCCGAGGCGAGCTGGACCATGGCATGGCCGGGACCGCAGCCGTAGCGCTGAACCCAGCCCTTTTCCCACTGCGCCATGCGGCCTTTCGGGTTGGCGGGTTCGTCGTCGCTGGTTTTGCCTTGGAGGTGGTCCCACTCAGGTTGGGTCACCTGGGCGTGGATGTCCACGGGCCCCTGCCAGGTGTGGCCGTCGTCGGTGCTGCTGAGGTAGTGGAAGCGCTTTTTATCCCGCAGAAAGAAGATCCACAGCTTGCCGGTCTTGTCCTGCCCCAGGGTCAGGTCGGTGGTGACGCGTTTTTCATCATCCAGGATCAGGTGCTCCGCGCTCCAGGTTTTGCCCTGGTCGGAGCTGCGTTTCATGACGATGTCGTGATCGCCGATGTCTCCGGGTCCGTCATTGCGCCGCTCAGCGATGACGAGGAGGTCGCCATTCGCAGCCAGCAGGATGCCAGGGATGCGGTAGTTGGGCTTGTTGTTCGGCGTGAGAGGAAACACACAGACAGTCTCAAACAAAGGCTCTGCTGCTGAGAGGGGAAGGGAAACCATGGTCGCTGAAAAAAGCAAAGCCTGAGCTGCGCGCCGGAGGAAGGTCATGACAGCGAAAACGCTGGGGCAGGGGACGGACTGTCTGGTCATGGGCGCTGACCAGGGGGAGGACCTGTTACGGAGCGCGGGATTCATTCCGCAGCAGGTGCCCATGGACCGACGGCTGCCGAACGGATGCCTCTGAGCAGGCCTGAGGGTACATGTTCGCGCTCTTCGAAGAGTCGGCATTAAGCTGAACCCGATTTGTTGCTCTCATGATCAAGCGCCTGCCCGCACTAAATTTTCCCTTGCTTAGGCTTCCTTCATCTCAGTGTCTTGCGCATCAGCGTCGCTTAGCAGGCGTAGGCCTGGGGTGCCACTGTGCATGAGTTGGCTGGTCAGGCGGGTGATTTTCTCCAGCGGCAGGGGAGCTGCTTGCGGATTGACCTGACGCGCGGCGAGTTCCCATTCCAGGCGGATGTATTCCGCGATGACGTTGGTCAGGCTGAGTTGGAAAAAATGGGCTACAGCAGCCCAGACGAGGAAGAAATGCCCCGGGGTTTTGCCTTCTTCTTTCAGGGCACGGTAGCGACCGAGCAGACCCTGATAGCGGGCACCACGAGTTCCTTGCAGGAGGCGTTCACCCGCTTCCCGGCTGCTGGCGCGGAGAGCGGGAGGCAGGGATTCATCCAGAGCGGCGTCCTGCTCGATAAGACGGTTGAGATTCTGCTCTTGGACAGCCTGCCAAGCCTGAAGGAGCGTACTGCCGAGAGAGCCGCGCAACTCACTCTGCAGGAAGTTTTCCCAGCGGGCGGCCAGGGCCTGATGACTGAGTGTGGCACGCGGATAAAGACCCGTGTTTGGCAGCCCGGCGGCATGAAAGTAAAGGCCGCTGTGTCTCTGTCGGATGCTGGAGAAGAGCCACTGCACCCAGTCCAGTCCCCGCGACCAATCTTCCAGCGCAGTTTCGGCAGATTCATCGGCATCAGCTAACACCGTGACGCTGTGGGGGAGCGACGTGGAGGCACCGCCTTCCCCATGTCGGGGCTGGCTGTCATCCATACGTTGCAAGAGCCGGATCATTCCAGCAATATGCCAGCCTCCAGCATCCTTGCGAGTCATATAGTTTTCCCCATGTCGCTTCCAGCCCTTGACAAACCCAAGCCCTATTACCAATGCCAGCGTTGTGGCAACTGCTGTCGCTGGCCCGGGGATGTGAATGTCACCGCGAGGGAGGTGACCGCCATCGCGGAGTTTATCGGCATGCCGGAGGAGGAGTTCATCCGTGACTGCACCCGTTTGAACATCAGCCGCACGGGACTCTCCATCATTGATAAGCCGAATGGCGAATGTCTTTTCCTTGAAGGCGTGAATGTCTGTCGCATTCAGTCGGTGAAGCCCATGCAGTGCTCCGGCTTCCCCAATGTCTGGAATTTTCCGGGTTGGCAGGACAAGTGTGAAGCGATTGAAGTGAGCGGTGACTAGTGGCCTTTCTGGCGCAATGATACAAAAGTGTTCCGATTGCGTTCCGAGGCGTCCAAACGGTCCGCTTCGTCCGAAAACCTGACCCGAAATGTCTTTGCATCACGGGTCGCTTCATGTATGACGTGTCAAATCCACACTACATGGGCGATCACACAGGCACACGGAAATTTAGGCGCGTTCTTCTCAAACTCAGCGGTGAGGCTCTTCGAGAGCCAGGCAGCACCGACAATATTTCACCTCCCATCGTGGAGGACATTGCGGCCCAGATCAAAGCCGCTCACCAGACCGGGCTGGAAATCGCCGTGGTCGTCGGCGGTGGTAACTTCTGGCGTGGCGTCAGTGCCAGCAACAAAGGCATGGAGCGCGCGACGGCGGACTACATGGGCATGCTGGCGACGGTGATGAACTCTCTGGCGCTTCAGTCCATGCTGGAGGCCATGGATGTGCCGACGCGTGTGCAGAGCGCCATTGAGATGAAAAACGTGGCGGAGCCCTTCATTCGCCGAGTGGCCACCCGTCACCTGGAACTCGGTCGCGTGGTGATCTTTGCCGCAGGCACAGGTAACCCCTTCTTCTCCACCGACACCACCGCCGCTTTGCGCGCCAGTGAAGTTGGTGCGGATTGTGTCTTCAAGGCCACCAAGGTGGACGGCATTTACTGCTCAGACCCGAACAAGAATCCTGATGCGGTCCGTTTTGATACCATCAGCTTCCACGACTGCCTGACCAAGCAGCTCAAAGTTATGGACGCCACGGCTTTCTCCCTCTGCATGGAGAACAACATGCCGATCATCGTCTTTAGCATGAACGAGCCGGACAATATCCGCCGCGCTCTCGTTGGCGAATCAATGGGCACCCTGGTGAATGCCTCGGGCAAGGATGCTTAGCGCAGCATTGGCAGCAGTATCGATTTTTAAAATCAGCATCCTGAGCGGTTAACTTTAACTCTCAGGATGTTTTTTTTTTGCTCACAACGCCGAGCGAGACCTGTTTACTTGCCCCGCTCCAGCACAATCCGGAAACCGACTGTGGGCCGACGTGAATCGACGGACATGGGAACGCGCACGGAGGAGAGTAGCTCATCTGGATTGGCGGTCTGCCAGCTACCCCCGCGCACGGTGCCCATGATCTTTTTGGTTTTGGGGTCCGTTTTGCTTGAGCTGTCGAAATCGGTGTCCACCCATTCGGCCACGTTACCGCCGAGGGCACAGATACCGCGCTCATTAGGCGCGAAGGCCCCCACGGGAGCGAGTTGGGGGAAGCGATCTTCATAGCCGGGAATGAAGTGTTCCATGTTCGCCTTACGTCCGGCGTGAATGTCGGCGAGGTTTTCTACATTTGGCGGAGGCGGCCAGTCAAAGCCCCAGGGATAGATCCCGCGGATGCGGCCATTGCGCTCTGCTGGTGTGCTGCCACGCTCCAGGGGCAGACCAACCGCACGGCTCCACTCTTCATCAGTGGGGAGGCGATAACGATCTTTAGCGCCGATCAGACCGGCATTCCGCTCTCTTTCCGTCAGCCATTCACAGAAGGCGCGTGCCTCATCTCGATCAATGCCCACGATGGGTTGGGTGCCGCCACGGCCATCGGCATCTTGATTGCCGGGACGGCGGGCATTGGTGGCTTTAGCAAACTCCAGGTAATCCCGGCGGCGGGTTTCCACGGCGGCAATCATGACCTCACCCAGCGGCACGAGGCGCAAACCCAGACCATTGGCTTTCCACTCACGACCGAAGGTTACGGCTTGGCGGGTCTGCATGTCGGAGAACAGCTCCAGCAGTGCACCGGGCTTCACCTCGCCCTCTAAGACGACATCGGAAAAGCCCTCTTCTCGCAGCTCATACTCCACCAGGCCACTGCGCACACGGGGCAGCTCGAGGGGGGTATAACCGAGAAACTCATCATATTGGAACACACGCACCTTTTCAGGGGAGGTGCGGATGACGACGCTGCCGTAGGTCTGACGTTCCACGCGCAGATGGAAGGCCTGCCAGTTTTTCTCTTCACTGGCGAGGTTGCCTTCACTATCTCGGTCTTCCGGCATGTCTTCGTTACTGCCGCTGCCGCTTTCCACATAGTAGAAGGGCTCCACCTCATAGTGATGCTCTTGGCTGAGCACGCCGGCGGCACGATCCGTATCGGTCATCCAAAAGCGGAAGGCTTCCGCATCTCCCACCGGCACGACGACGAAGTAGGAGGCGTCCTTGCCAGTATCGGTGAGAGAGGCGCGGACGACTTTGCCCTCAAAGGAGCGGCCGGTGGCTTCGAGGAAGCGCTTGAAGTATTTGATCTCGATGGGCTGGGCACTGATGTGGCCACTCTGGGCGGGTTTGAAAGCGATGCCGAGGCTATTGGTCCAGCGTTCACCGGGCTGGGGGAGGCGAGTGGCTTCAAGGCGCAGATCGTATTCCGCCGGGCGGGAGCGATTGGCGATGTGCTCAATCTCCATCTGCTTGTGACCGGGCAGGCGGAGCTGATAGATGACCGGCACGCCTTCCTCGGGGTTGAGCGTGAGAGGCGTGATCCCCAGCGTATCCTCTCCGGCGAAGACCTCAGCCCCTTCAGGCTCGGTCTTGATGGTGAGCATCGGGGTGCCTTTTTGCACCTCCAGGGTGAGGCCGCCCTGACGTTGGGCCAGCCACATGCCGAAGCCTACCGCGAGCGTGAGCGTCATCATGCCCGCCGCGGCCCAATACCACACCAGCCGACGCGAGGGCAGGGGTTGGCCGCGCAGGTCCAGAGTCATCTCATGGGCGCTGTTGTAGCGGTCCTTGGCCTTAGGCGCACAAGCGGTGCAGATGACCCGATGCAGACGCTGCCAGATGGCAAGCTTATCCCCACTCTCCGTGCAGGAGGGGATGTCTGGGAAATCCAGGCGGTCTTTGCCTGTGCTGGCTTCATACAAAACCATGCCGAGCGAGAAAATATCTGACTCGGGTGAGCCCGGGCCTTCGGGCGCCACAAATCCCTCCGTGCCGACGAAGCTGCGCTGTCCGAGTAGCGCCACCAATCCGATATCGGCCAAGCGGCAAGCTCCATCGATGAAGATGAGGTTGGAGGGTTTTACATCCCGGTGGATGAGCTTGTTCTCGTGCAGATACTGGAGGCCCTCGGCCACATTGGCACCGATCTTCAGGCAGCGGTCGGCTTTGATCCGCTTGTCCCGGCGCATCTCCAGCCCCAGCGTGTGCGGCTTGTAGTCCTCGGGGCGGATGTCACGGCCTGTGGCGAGGTCATCCGCCAACTCCATGACATAGTAGTAGAAACCCTGCTCATCACTGCGGCCGACTTGAAGAATGGGCACCAGCCCGGGATGGCGGCGGGAGATCGGTTCGTAACGTTTGATCGCCTCAAACTCGCGCTCAAAGGAGTCCGCATGATCATAGTCCTCACGCCAGACCACCTTGACCGCTCGCAGGGCACCCGTCACGGAGCGAGCCATCCAGACCTCACCGTAGGCCCCGCGTCCGATGAGACGTAGGGTCTCATGGTCACGAATCTCTGGCGCGGTGCGGACAGGGGCGACGGTCATGCAGGAAGTTGGACAACGAAGGCTGGAAAATATTCAGTGTGCAGCATTCAACCGCCCCAGGTCAAGCTTCGCCTGCTGATGAAGCTGAGGCTTGGTGCTCCTCAAGAAATTTCGCACCCCAGGTGCGCACCGCTCTCTGACATGATCATCCCCGCGCCGTCAGCGGCGTGCGGCGGCCATCGTCATGGAAGAAAGACTCCATGCGCTGACGCAGATCGGCATAGAAAGCGGTGGCCATTTCCTCCAGCATCTCGGCCTTGTTGGCGATGCCCCCGGTCGTGGCGAGGCGTTCGCGCTCAAGTCGCACTTTTTCCTGGAAGGCTTGCTCCAGTTCCATGAGGTGTTCGAGGAAGGCCTTGGCGGCGCGGCTGCGATCCACACCTTCGATGAGAGCTCGTTCCAGCGGGCGGTTTTGAGTGATGTGCAGGAAGGGACTCTCGACGAGTTGCTTCATATAGCGATCAAAGCTTTTCAGGAAGGCGAGTCGCTCACGATCATACTTCACTTCATCGCAGTCCACGAGGGTGTCATAGGGGCCGGGTTTGGAGAAAAACTTCACGACTAGGGGAATGGTATCCACCAGCATGAACAAGGCGGAGAGCACGAGATAAGCGATGAAGGCGAACTGCCCTCCCTCGGCTCCATTTTCAAAGAGATCGTGAAGCGCTAGGGTCTGTGTCAGGATATCGCGACGGGGCTCCTCACGCAGCTTGGTGACGCGCGTTTCTTCATCAATCGTGAGACGTGCGATCTCTTCATGCAGACTTTTCAGTTGGAGAAGCAGGGCATCGATCTGGGTTTTGAGTGTTTCACGAATGGCGTTTTGCTGGCCGACAAAGGCATCGGCCTGTTGCTGCTGCACCTGCTGCTTCAGAGCCAGAATGCGGGCCTCTTCCGCTTTGAGTTTGGCGGCTTCTTCAGCGGCCTTGGCGTCCAGGGCGGCGTTGACCCCATCTTCAGCGGCTTTGATCTCGGCAACGAGAGTGACGCGGTTTTGCGTCATCGTATCCAGCACACCGCTGAGACGGGCTGATTCAGCCCGGCGCCAGGTGAGTTGATCTTCTTGAATGCTCTTCGCCCGTGGGCCGAGACCGACGATACCGCTGCGCTGACCATTGACTTCTTTTTCAAACTCAGTCTGCCAGTGATTGAGTTCAGCGGCGATTTTCTGGTAGTCGGCACTTAGCTTGGCCATCTCGGCATCCAGAGCTTCCAGTCGGGTTTTGCCCGGGGCCACCGCGTCGCTGATTTTGGCATCGCGTTCAGCCTTGGCCTTCTTTTCATCTTCGGTCAGCGGTTGTTCGACGGGCTTCCCATTTTCATCGAGGAACTTCGCGTTGAAGCTGGAGTTCCAGGCTTCGCGCTGGGTGGCGATTTCGGCTTCCAGCGGTTTGATGCGCGCCTCGACGAGGGCTTTTTGATCGGTGGCCTGCTTGCGCATGGCCTCGATCTCCACCTGCCGCTCGTTTTCGATGGCGGAATTGATCGTGTCCTTGAAGAGCAACAGCGTCAGCGGGTGCGAGATGGTGATGCCCATAAGCGCTGCCACCACGATGCGCAGGCTGAACTGCATCAGCTTGCGAAAGATATTCTGGTAAGCTCGGTAGGTGGCTAGCAGGGCGCGGTCCACCGTCAGGATGATGAAGGCCCAGACCAGCGAGACGGGAGCGATGACCAGCCAGTTATCCGTGAGCGTGGAAATGGCGTAGGCACAGGCAATGGTGGCGAAGGTGCAGGGCACCAGCACGGTGGCTCCGAAGGCCACATACTTGCGTCTTTCCCAAGCAGGGCAGATCTCAAGGTTATCGGCAGAGGCTCCAGAGAGCCAGAAGAAGACGCGTTCCAAACGGTCGAGGAGAGACATGGGATAGTGGGCTGTGGCCCAGGGGCGAAGGTGGGGTGAAAGGCTGAGAAGTCAACTGGCCTAACCGCTTCGGACGGAGGAGTTTCCGCCGGAATTCGAAAGTTTTTTCGCACGGGTGAGGCCTCCCAGACGAATCCTCTGTGAAAATCGCCTCCTCATTCGACATCAGACGCTTTTTTGCTAACCTGCCCGCCCATGAACGCTGCTATCAATCCCGCCATTGCCTCCAAAATCGAAGCTCTCTGCGCCGCCATCGCTGCGGATGCAGAAGTGCAGGAGGCTCGCGACAAAGCCGAAGCTTTTCTGGCCGATGAAGCGGCCGTTTCTCTCTATCGTGATGTGATGACCCTCGGCCGGAGCCTAGAGCAGCGTCACCGCAGTGGAGCGGAGTTGGAACCTGCTGAAGTCAGCCGCTTCGAGGAACTGCAAGGTCAAGCCGACGCTCATGAGGGCATCCAGAGCTTTATGGCCGCTCAGGATCTGCTGCAAGATGTGGCCAACAAAGTGAACGGCTTTGTGACCAAGACACTGGAAAAAGGCCGCGTGCCGACTCATGACGAAGTCTTTGGTCAGGCTGGCTGCGGCTCCGGCTGTGGCTGCCATTGATCCGCCAAGCTCTTGCGGGTGGTTCATTGGATAGGCTCTGCGGCTTACTGATGACCGGTTACTGAACATTGATTTCCCCCCATGCCGCCGATCTTCGAGGCCCAAGCTCTGCGTAAGGTGTATCACACCGGTGAGCTGGACGTCGTGGCTCTGCATGGGGTGGATATTCAGTTTCATTCGAGTGAGTTGGTGGTTCTGCTGGGAGCTTCGGGTAGCGGCAAATCCACGCTGCTGAACATCCTCGGTGGACTCGATACACCAACGAGCGGGCAACTCCGCTACAAGGGCTGGGACCTCACGGGAGGGGATGAGCGCACCCTCACGCTGTTCCGGCGAAATTGTGTGGGGTTCGTGTTCCAATTTTATAACCTCATCCCCAGCCTCACGGCTCGGGAAAATGTGGCGCTGATCACCGACATCTCGCGGGATCCGATGAAACCGGAGGAGGCACTGGCGCTGGTGAATCTGGAGCACCGCATGGATCACTTTCCCAGCCAACTCAGCGGTGGGGAACAGCAACGTGTGGCCATCGCCCGTGCCATCGCCAAAAAACCTGAGGTGCTGCTTTGCGATGAGCCGACAGGAGCTCTCGATGTGAACACAGGCATCGCCGTGCTGGATGCGGTGGAGCGAATCAATCGTGAGTTAGGCACGCTCACGGTCATCATCACGCACAATGCGGATATGGCCGGAATGGCCGACCGTGTGCTGAATCTCAAAGATGGGCAGATCGTCAGCTCTCATCGCAATGAGCAGCGGGTGCCGGTAAGCAGCTTGAAGTGGTAAGTCATCCGCAAGAGTTTTCGGTGCCATGTCCTCGCTCCTGCTTCTCGCTGAAACACGCATTCAAGAGGCCTTGGAAGCGGGCGAAGATCAGGCACTCGTGTGTCGAGGAAAGTCCCTGGATCTCGAGGCCTACTTTGCGGCCCCTTCAGGATTGCGCTCCGGTTTTGGTTTGCTCAAAAGCGCCGGTGTCGTGCCTCCGGAAATCGAGGCGATGCGGGAAGTCCAGATGCTCAAAGAGCGGTTGGATCAAACGCAAGACCCTGCTAAGGCTGCGGTTCTGCGGAAAGAATTGCAGACCCGCGAGGTTGAATTGGCCATGGGCTTGGAGCGCATGAAACGTGCATTGAAAGCGGATGCGTCGATGAGGGACTGAGGGCGCACGGATGTTGTGGTTTTCAGCCGTGACTTAATGAGTGTTTGTTGCCTCCGGCAGGGGAGTTGAGCCTTGCTCTTTCGGAGCCAGATTTTGGATGGCGACTTTGAGTTCCGGCCAATTGACCGGTTTAGTGAAATGGCGCGAGAATCCCGCCGCGTAGCTTTCCTTGAAATCCTCTTCCATTCCGTAGCCGCTGAGAGCAATCCCGGGCATGGGATGGTGGACCATGACTTCGCGCATCAAGTCATGGCCGCTGCCATCGGGGAGCCCCAAATCGCTGAGCAAGAGATCAAAGGACTCTCTTTGCAAGGCTTGCCGCGCTTGATCCAAATTACTGGCCGCGGTGACTCGATGTCCCGCGCGTTTAAGCAGACGGCTCAGTTGTTGCGCACTGTCCACATGATCTTCCACCAGTAAGATATGCAGGCTATCGACAGGGAGGTCGGAGCCTTTTTCTTTGATCGTGGGTGCAGTGGCTTTTTCGTCGACCTGATTGATGAGGGGCAATTTGAGTGTGAATGTCGCACCTTTTTGCGGGCCTGGACTGCTGGCCGAAATCTTGCCGC
The DNA here is from genome assembly GCF_900167535.1 of Prosthecobacter debontii. Lineage (NCBI taxonomy): Bacteria > Pseudomonadati > Verrucomicrobiota > Verrucomicrobiia > Verrucomicrobiales > Verrucomicrobiaceae > Prosthecobacter > Prosthecobacter debontii. Next base: position 141,849 of record NZ_FUYE01000014.1, on the reverse strand, counting down.
CATGCATCTCCACGAGAGCCCTGCTGATGGCTAGACCTAAGCCCAAACCACCAAAGCGGCGAGTCCGTGAGGGATCACCCTGTTCAAAGGCATCGAAAATCAAGGGTTGGATCTGTGGCTCGATTCCGATCCCGGTATCGCTCACCTGGATGATGACTTCGGTTTTCTTTTCAGAGTCCGTCGGCCCGCTTTCTGTGAACAGATCGATGGTTATGCTGCCTTCAGGGGGAGTGAATTTACAGGCGTTTTGAAGCAAATTCCAGAGCACTTGAGTGATGCGTGAGGCATCGGCTTGAATCCATGCGTTGGCAGGTTCGATGTTGACCCTCACCTGTTGGTTCTTCTGGGCTGCTGGGCCGCGGAGGTAGTTATCCACGGCATGGTTGAGCAGACCTCGCAAGTCCACGGGGCGAGTGTAGAGTTCAAGCTTACCACGAGCAATGCGTGTGATGTCCAGAAGATCATCAATGAGTCGAGCCTCGACTTCCACGTTACGCCGGATCATCTCCAATTCAGCGTCAAAGGATGCCGGTTTATCTGGAGACTCTTCCAGCATGGCCAGGGTGGCCAACACGGGCGTCAAGGGGGTGCGTAATTCATGGCTGAGGATGGCTAAAAATTCATCCTTGGCCCGATTCGCCGCCTCCGCGTTATTCTTCGCCGTTTGAAGTGCTTCTTCGATTTCCTTGGCTTGGGTAACGTCCATGCTCACGCCGCTCATGCGGAAAGGACGGCCCTGAGAGTCGAGGAAAACGCGTCCCCGAGTCGCCATGTGGCGCAGGTGGCCATCCGCTCCATAGATGCGAAAAGCAAGTTTCACATCTTTATGGCTCTGAATGGCCTCCTTCATTTTTTGCTCGATCAGTGCCCGGTCCTCAGGATGCACGAGGTCAAAGAAACCCTGAGGATTGCCTTTCCAGTCTTTTTTCTCAATACCGTGGAGAGGAAACATGAAATCATCCCAGGTGATTTGATGGGTGAGCAGATTCCAGTCCCACGTGCCCATTTCAGACCCTTCGAGAGCGAGGCGTAACCGTTCTTCACTTGCAGACAGGGCTGCCCGCCCGTCCTCGATCCGCGTGAGCATCTGATTGAAAGCATCTGTAAAATCACCTATTTCATCCAGGCCATGGCGGGTGGCTCGCACGGAGTAATCCTGCTTTTCTGAAATGGCACGGGCTGTCTGAGCCAGTTCACCGATGGGACCCGAAATCCGTTGTTGGAGCCGAGTGGATGCGGCGAGGGAGCCCACAATCGCCACAATACAAACGATGAGCACGAGGCTCCCATAGGTGAGCAGGCGGGAATACATCTCACTCAGATTGGCGCGCATGTAGATGGTTCCGAGCCTATTTCCTTTTTCGAGCACGGGTTGAAAAAGGGTCAGATCATCAGGTCCAAAAAAGCTGCCATCTCGTCCAGGTGTCGTCGGTATATCGGCGTCTGGGGCATCTTCAGGGAAACGTGCAAAGACCTTTCCCTGACTGTCATAGAGGGCTGCGGCGGTGATTTGAGGCTCCGCCGAGAGCACGCTGAGAACTTCCACGGCATCACCGGGATTTTGGAAGGCCAGCGAGCTGGTGCTTATGGAGCCGATCACCTTGGCCAGCACATTGGTATTCGTCATGACAGCGCGGCGAAAGGTGAGAACCTCATACGTCACCACGGCCCCTGCCATCAACACCAGCGCCAAGCTGGTGGTCAAGAGCAGGACGACCCGCAACTTTTGTTGGATGGGGGCGTCGCGAAGTGGAATCATGAGTCAGCGTTTGATATCGGCCACGCGCAGCAATTTGGAGCTCATTTCTACCTTCGCAGCTCTCACGGCCGGTAGATTGACCTTCAGTTTGATTTTATTCTCCACCGAGGGCAGCGCGATCATTCCGCCCTGCTCAAGAAAGGCTTCACTCTCTCCCACGGTGACGACGCTGTGGTTGGCCAGCACGGATAGCAACGCCGTCATTTTGGGCATTTCCTCATCGCTGATGAAGAGCAGATGGCATTTCAGCGCATCCTGGGGGTTTTGACAGGGGCTCAGTTGAATGGAACGTCCTCGTATCAGTTCGCCATGCACGGTCTCGCTCAAGAGACCGCCAAAGGGGTTTGAACCCATGACGCCGATGATGATTGGGGCACGATCATGGGCAAAGCTGCCGGAGGGCCAGTCAATGAACTGACAGAAGTTGTAAAGGAAGACCGCCTTGAGCGCATACTCTCGCTTTTCAGAAGACTCAGCGTGAGCCTCGAACGGGGACAAAACGAAGGCAAGGAGAAGCAATATTGCGACTCCTTGCGTGTGCGTTCGTTTCGCCAATGTCCTTAAAAGCTCCATGTCACCATGAGATAAACACTACGTCCAATTTCCCGGCTGACTGTCCTCCCACGATATTCAGGGTGGGCCTCATCCAGTAAATCCCGTCCGACAATGGCTATCTCGAGATCCTCCCGAGGGAGCCAAGCTAAACGCAAATCCAAAGTCGTGTAAGCTGGTGTGGCAGGCTGAGGCAACTGATCGACGTAACGGAAGGTCGCATCGAGTTCCAGATCCCATGGGAGATCGAAGGAGGACCGCAGAACCAGGATATGATCCGGGTCGTTGCCCTCAATGGTGGCCCCGGTCCTGTCGCTGCTTCCTGCTTCGGGACGGAGAAATTTTTGCATCCAGGTGTAGCCTGCCCCGATCTGCCACCAGCGGCTGGGTTGCCACTGGATGTCCAGTTCCGCCCCATAGGTCTCACCGGCAAAGCCATTGCCAAACTCGGTCGGCGTAGCGGTTGCACCGATTCTTTCTTGGCTGCGTAGATCGCTGTAATCGTGGTAAAATAAGGCAAGGTCAGTGGTCAGATTCGGCCGCAGGCGAGCACGATAGCCCAGCTCATAGGCGATCAAGACTTCGGATTCAAAGCGTCGGTTCCCAACCAATGTCGAGGGGCCAAATTCAGGATTGGGCACAAAGATATCCTGATCAATGCGTGACGGGGTGCGCACCGCTCTGGACACGGCTCCCCAGAAGGTGTGATTTTTGGTGGGGGTCAGGGCAAACCGGCCGCTCGGTTGGTATTCGAAACCGCTGAAGCTGTTGTATTCAAATTTGGAGCCAAGGGTGACGGTGAGTAACTCCGGCAGCACGGAGATTTCATCCTGAATGAAGCCGCTGACGAGGTAGAGCGTTTCCTTTTCAGGGAGAAAGGCTAAAGCGCCGCCCAGATTGGAGATCTCATCGGATGAAGCGCGGGCATTCAGGCCCCAAATGATGTTCTGACGCTTGCTCAGTTCAAAAGCGTGCTGAAATTCGAGATCGTAGGTATTACGTCTTTCTTCCAGCACGTCCGGCAGCAATCGCTGGGTGCGGTCATAGTAGAATTGCAGTTGAAAAGATTCGTCACTGGAGATTTCCCGGCTCCAGCGCAGCAGCGCATTGCCTCCCCGGGCTTCGACATCGTCACCATTGACCTGACCGAAACGGCCCGTGTAAACATCCCCTTGAATGGTCAAGGTGTCCTCTGCATTGAGATGCGAGTCGAGCTTGAATCCGCCTTGGGTCATGCCGTATTCGTCACGCGCATCCAGCCCACGGAGTTCTTGGGTTAGGCTGTCGCGGTTCAGGGTCGTGGCATAGATGCGATAGTAGGTGTCGTCGCCTATTTTGCCTCCGTATCGGAGGCCTGCAAAACCACGGTCTTCACCACCACCGAGTTGGGTTAACCAGCCTTGGGTATCCTCGGCGTCCTTGGTGCGGATGTTGATCACACCGGTCACCGCATTAGCTCCCCAAAGAGTCGCCCCCGGGCCGCGAATGACTTCGATCTGTTCGATATCGGGCATGAAGGTGTGCTGCACATCCCAGAAGACTCCCGCGTAAAGTGGCGTGTAGAGGCTGCGTCCATCCATCAGCACCTGCATTTTATTCGAGGTGGTGGTGTTAAACCCACGCGATGATATCGCCCAACTATGCCCGTCATATTGAGCGACATGCAGACCGGTGGCCAGCCTGAGTGCATCGGGCAGATTGACGGCCCCATAGCGGCGTATGTCATCGGCCGTAATGACATCAATCGCGCTTGCGGCGGCTTGAAGTGATTCTGGATGGCGAGATACGGAGGTGATCTCGATATCCACCAGTTGCTCAAGCGGCAATCTTTTGAGCACCTCCGGCCGGTAGTCAGTGATTTCCTGCGCGCTGGAAATAACGGCAAGAAGCATCGTTAAGAGGACAATCCCCCACAGGCGTGGGCTTTGCTGAAATCTTTGACGACGCGGGCTCTGCAATTGAAGTCTCACCCAGTCCATTGAGGCGTGATTTAACACGGAGTCTGTCCAAAGAGCCAAACTTTTTTAGGCGAATAACCAGATAAAAGGAATGAAATTCTGGGTGGAAGTTTGAGATGATTTTGCAAAAAACTGCCTGAATCGTCGCAGCTCCGGGAACTGGATGTATGAAAAATGCGCCAGCGTAAATCTCCATGCAGAGCGCATGATATCACTCACGCTCAAGCACGGGAGAGATTCCCAGGCTGCGCCAGGTTTCATTCGGCAGCCACCCGCCCTCACGTTGGACGACGCCCTCCAAGCGGGAAGGGATGGTTTTGCCCAGAAAGACATCGGCCCGGGTCAGGTGCACGGTCAGGCTGCCATCGGCATTGACGATCTGAGGTTGAGGTTCGTCACTGTTGATCCAACCGTCTTCGGTGAAGAAGATCACCTTTTCGTCGGGCTGAAAGGGCCGCGCCTTCGGACCTGGGGTGAGGTGAAGTGTCACCTGCAAGCCCTTCTCCGTGGCCGAACTCGTCCAGTCATCGCTCGGGCGCACATAGGCGGCACGCTCCTTTTCAAAGAGGGGAGCCCAGCGGAAATCAGGCCGGGCTTCCGCTGCGACAGAGAGGCTGAGCGAGAGTTCCCCATGCCCAGGGTGGCAGGTGTTACCACAGCACATCCAGGTGGCTTTGCCCTGAAGGAAGATCTTTTTTCCCAGAGGCAGCTCTTTGGGCGGTGTGATGAGGGTTTGCAGCAGCACATCGCGCTCATACCCCTGCGCTTTGATCTGAAACATCAGCACGCTTTCAGGCTCAGGGTATTCCAGGGGGCCAGCCGTGAAGCCTTCGGGGAGTTCCCAAGCGATACTGGTGGGCACGCCGACGATTCCCGGTTGGCGCCAGTAGGTGTGCCAGCCCGGCTGGTGCTGAATGTAGATGCCGACTCGAAACGGCTGCCCTGGCACGATGGCGGTGGTCTCGGGGACGAGCTGGATCGAGAGCCCCGTCTGAGCAGAAGCGGTGCCTAGGAGTAGCGCGAAGCAAGTGATCAGTAACCAGTGGGCAGTGTTCAGTCTGAGACTGGAGACTGACCACTGAAAACTGTTAACTGAAAACTGACGGCTCATAGCATCAATACGCCGCATGACCCGGGGTGCGTGCAAAGGGAATCACATCGCGGATATTGCTTACGCCGGTGACGAACATGAGCAGACGCTCGAAGCCCATGCCGTAGCCTGCATGCGGCACGCTGCCATAGCGGCGTAGATCCACATACCAGGAGTAGTCTTCCTCAGAGAGGCCGTGATGCTGCATGGCGGCACGGAGGACATCCAGGCGTTCTTCACGTTGGCTACCGCCGATGATTTCGCCAATGCCCGGCACTAGAAGATCCATGGCAGCCACGGTCTTGCCATCGTCGTTTTGGCGCATGTAGAAGGGTTTGATGGCTTTGGGGTAGTTGTAGATCGTGACCGGTCCCCGCACATGCTGTTCGGCAATGAAGCGCTCGTGCTCCGTCTGCAGACCTTCACCCCAGACGACAGGGTGTTCGAAAGTTTGGCCCGATTTTAAAAGGAGATCCACCGCCTCGGTGTAGCTGATGCGCTCGAAAGGTTTCTGCAAGGTCTGTTGGAGCCGGTTAACCAATTCTTTGTCAATGAATTTGCCAAAGAACTCGAGTTCCTCACTGCATTCACTCAGCATGGCATCCACGAGATACTTCACATTCTCTTCCGCCAAGGTCATGTCGGCAAAGAGATCGCAGAAGGCCATCTCCGGTTCGATCATCCAGAACTCGGCGGCGTGGCGGGCGGTGTTGCTGTTTTCCGCGCGGAAGGTGGGGCCGAAGGTGTAAATGTTGCCCAGGGCACAGGCGAAGGTTTCCCCCTGGAGCTGACCACTGACGGTGAGGTAGGTGGGGCGGCCAAAGAAGTCATCCTCGGGTTTGGCCGGCGTTCCCTGCTTCAGCGTGGTCACGCGGAAAAGCTCACCCGCACCTTCACAGTCGCTGGAGGTGATGATGGGCGTGTGCACGTAGAAAAAGCCGCGCTCCTGGAAGAAGCGATGCACCGCGTAAGCCATGCGGCTGCGCACGCGGAAGACATTGCTGAACAGGTTGGTGCGTGGGCGGAGGTGGGCGATGGTGCGGAGGAACTCGGGGGTGTGCCCTTTCTTTTGCAGCGGGTAGCTGGCATCGGCTTCGCCCAGCAGGCGGAGTTCAGAGGCCTGGAGTTCCCATTTCTGCCCCGCAGCGGGGGAAGCGATCAGATCTCCCACCACCTCGACTGAGGCTCCGGTGAGGATGCTGGGCAGGAGGGAGGCACTGCTGAGGGCGGCATCCACCACGACCTGCAAACCCCGGAAGCAAGAGCCGTCCGTGATCTCCAGGAAGGCACAGGACTTCGATTCCCGCTTGGTGCGCACCCAACCACGGACGGTGATGGCGGATCTCGGGGACTCTGAGGCAAGGACATGACGCAGCGTTTCAGACATGCTGCATCATGGATGGGAGAAATGCGGCGAGCAAATGGATGAAGGGGGAAGATTCGCGCAAAATCCTCATCGCGACTGTATCATCGTATCGATACCCAGGGGCCAAGACGCCAGACAAGTGCCGTTCAAAATGTTTCCATGTTTCCATGCCTAGACACGGAAACATGGAAACATTTTTGGTCAGGGCTTGAATCTCGTTCATCGAGTCGAAGAAGTCGGTGAAGAAAGTTTCCAAGTTTCCACCCCTAGACACGGAAACTTGGAAACTTTTGGAGAAGGTGGAAATCTAGGAAGGGCTTTCGTAGTTCAACTATCCAAAATTGAGAGCCAAACTAAACAGATCATGATTCCGATACTTTCAATTCAAGGGCTCGATCTTGAAGATCCGTATTTCATTTTCAAGCTAGCGGATCGTATCGCGGAGTCTGTCAATGTGGATGATACCCCAGAGTCTGCTGAGCGTTTGCAAGCCCTGCCACAGCCTTGGCGCTACATTGCTCCTCTCGTGGCCTACTATAATGAGGTGAACAATGGGGGGCATCATCAATACTTCTGGAACACTCAAGGCGTTTACCGAGATTTGGTGGCGGAGGGGTTGAAATATTATCGCGCGGAGGCTTTCGAGAGAAACTATGATGAAGCTCTTCGGCTTTATCGCCCTGACCTTTACGACATCGCTCAAGGTGCGAGCTATGAGGCGTATGATCAGGCATCCAGAGCGGACCGCTTCGATCAGCAAGACAGATGCTTCTACGCCACAAGGCCCAAACTGACCGAGGTCTTATCGAAAGAGGTCAGAGAGGGCAAAGACGGTTACCAATGAGTATTCTCAAAATGTTTCCATGTTTCCACATTTAGGGGTGGAAACATGGAAACATTTTTTTTGAAGGCCTCGAATGAATGAAAGGGTTAAAACACACTCATTGTTAATCCCGAAAAGTTTTGTCCATCCAGTCCAAGAAGACAGACAAGAAAGTTTCCAAGTTTCCGTGTCTAGGGGTGGAAACTTGGAAACTTTTTCTCGTCTGAGTTTTGGGACGGGTTTCAAGCCTCTAGCTGTTAGGTGGGAAGACTTCATGGAGGCTGATTTTAGATGCTGCCAGATGGAATCATCTGATGAAGAGCTTCGTGTGGGTAGAGGCTATGAGGCTGAGATGAGCTTTACCCTCAAAGCGCCTTCTTTTTCTTTCGCATCCCCTTGGGAGGCATGGGCTCGCGGGCCAGTTGAGGGCCGTTGTCCGGGGGCATGGACTGGTGCCAGGCGGTGACGGCCTTCACGAGTTTCTCGACGATCTCGGGATGATTGGCGGCGAGGTTGGTGGTTTCTCCACGATCTTTGACGAGGTCATACAGTTGTGGGTTCTGGCCTTGGTAAGAGCAGAGCAGCTTCCAGTTTCCATCACGGATGGCGAGGTCGGGTTGGTCGGGCAGGCTCATGGAGGGCCAGGATTTCCGATCCGGCGGACGTCGCCAGCAGAGGACGGCGGAGCGAGAGACGTTTTTTTCACCCAGCAGGGCCGGGGAAATATCTTCGCCATCAAAGGTGATGCTCTGCGGCACGGCAATGCCTGCCAGCTTCAGCAGCGAAGGCACGAGATCGAAAGCCGCGAAAACGGAGCTTTCATTGTGCGAGCCGACCTGATCCGCTTTTATCAATCCAGGTGCCCAGACGATGAGGGGTGAACGGATGCCTCCTTCAAACAAGCGAGTCTTCGCCCCACGGAAAGGACCTGCGGATCCTGCCCCAGGTTCGGGACCATTATCGGAGCAGATGAGCACGAGGGTGTTTTCACGCAGGGTTGGCGAGTTGCGAATGTGATCAAAGAGTCGGCCAAACTGACGGTCCATCTCCTTGAGCACGGAGAGGTAGAGACCGCGTTTGCCATCGGCCCATTGATCCACGGGTGGCCAGTAAGGGCTATGCACGTCGTCGGGCCAGAGATTGATGTAAAAGGGCTTCCCGTTGGCCTGGGCCTGATCCATGAAGGGGAGGGCCGCATCAATGAAGCCGCTGGTGATTTTAGAGCGCAGCATCCACGTCACAGGTTCTCCGAGGCTCTCGGCATCTTCCCAGATTTTTCCAGGTTCCTTGTCCCCAGGTTTGAGCGTGAGCGGCAGGAGTTTAGGCCCCATGCCTTCAAAGTTGGTGAGGGATTGATCGAAGCCGTAGGCGGTGATGGGGGGCGCTTCATTCACATCCCGCTGACCCCCGAGGTGCCACTTGCCGAAATGGCCTGTGGCATAGCCGTTCTGCTGGAGCAGGCGAGCCAGGGTCGGAGCGGAGAGATCCAGCCATTGGGTGACTCCCCGACGTTCATTGTCTGCACGGTTGTTGAGGAACGAGGTCACGCGCCAGCGCTGCGGATACTGTCCCGTCGTTAAAGCACAGCGGGAAGGGGAGCAGATGGGCGCATTGACATAAAACTGGGAGAAGCGAATACCCTCGGCTGCCATGCGATCCACATTCGGTGTCTGGGCATCCGCATTGCCAAAGCAGGAGAAGTCTCCCCAGCCCATGTCGTCAATGAAGAGCATGACGATGTTGGGTTTGTGCTCCTGAGCCAACAGGGGCATGCAGGAAAGAAGGAGGAGGACCCAGAGAGAGAACGGCTTCATGGTGGCAGAGGCTGGTTTCACACGTTGACGTTTCAAACGAAGTTAAAATTTCCCCGCAATGCCACCACTGGCTATCTCGTTTCCACATTTGCTCATGTTTAAGTTACGTCCTCTCCTGCTGGGCCTTTGGGTCTCCTTGTCTGCTTTCGCCACCGCCGCGGATCAGCCTAACATCATCGTCATCATGGCGGATGATCTCGGGTATGGAGATCTGGGGTGCTATGGGGCGACGGCGGTCAAGACACCGCACATTGACCAACTCGCCGCCGAAGGGGTGCGTTTCACCAGTGGTTATTGCTCAGCCTCCACCTGCACGCCCACGCGTTTTTCTTTCCTCACCGGCACGTTTGCTTTTCGCCACAAGGGCACCGGAATTGCCCCGCCATCCGCACCGGCCATCATCACCCCTGGCACGGCCACGGTGGCCTCTCTGCTGAAACAAAAAGGCTACAAGACAGCGGTGATCGGGAAGTGGCACCTGGGCTTAGGCGATCCTGAACCGGACTGGAATGGAGAGCTGAAACCCGGACCACTGGAGATCGGCTTTGATCACTGTCTTCTGCTGCCCACCACCAATGATCGGGTGCCTCAGGTGTATGTCCAAGATCATCGTGTGCTGAATCTGGATCCGAAAGACCCGCTCTGGGTCGGCACGAAAATGCCATCTCCAGACCATCCCACCGGCATCTCGCATCGCGATACTTTGAAAATGGACTGGAGCCATGGGCACAACCAGACCATTCACAATGGCATCAGCCGGATCGGTTTCTACACCGGAGGAGAGTCGGCGCGCTTCCGGGATGAAGATCTGGCGGATCGTTGGGTGAAGGAGTCCAATGCCTGGATCGAGCAAAATCAGGCAGATCCCTTTTTCCTCTTCTTTGCCAGCCATGATATTCATGTGCCGCGCATCCCTCATGAGCGTTTTCAGGGGAATACTTCGCTGGGCCTGCGTGGAGATAGCATCGTGCAGCTCGACTGGTGTGTGGGGGAGCTGATGAAGACCTTGGACCGTCTGAACCTGTCTGAGAAGACGCTCATCGTGTTCTGCTCGGATAACGGGCCGGTTTTAGATGACGGATACAAAGACGGAGCGGTGGAGAAGATCGGCACGCATCAGGCGGCAGGGCCCTTCAGCGGGGGGAAATACAGTGTGTTGGAAGGCGGCACGCGCACCCCCTTTATCACTCGGTGGAAAGGGCGCATCCAACCCGCTGTCTCCGATGCCATGGTCTGCACGGTGGATCTGGCGGCCAGCTTTGCCGCACTCAACGGTGTGACATTGCCTGAAGAGGCCTGTCTCGACAGTCAAAACGTGCTCCCAGCACTGCTGGGTGAGTCCGGTGCCAAAGGCCGGGCCGATCTCCTCCAGCAGGACAACGGCACCAGTGGTAACTTCGGTCTGCGGATGGGCGAATGGAAGCTGGTGCGCCTGAAGAAGCCTGCTAAGAGCCAGGCCAAGGTGACTCTGCGTGCCCGTCCTGAAAAGGAGCCTGTGCACAGCCTCTATTATCTGCCGGATGATCCTGCAGAGATGAAGGACGTGAGCGCCGCACACCCTGAGCAAATGCAGCAGATGATCCAGCGCATGGATGCACTGCTGACGGCTGAGCGCAGCCGGTGAGGGACGAGGGACAGGCCTAACTATCGGGATAACCAAGGTCTCTTGACTTCGACGTCATTTGCCTGAGGGGATCCCGGTGTGCTGCGGCCCTGGGTGATGTATGTCTCCAGCAGTCTCGTGAGTTGAGTGACTTTTTCAGGATACTGAGAGACGAGGTTGGTCTCTTCACCCGGATCAGACTCAATGTCGTAGAGCTGCACGGAGGGAGCTGCTTTTTTAGCGGCGGCCTTGTCCGTGGGGTGTCCCCAGCCTCCGCTGCCAGGACAGAGATCGAGCTTCCAGCGACCTTGGCGCACGGCAAATTGGCCGTTGATGCTGTGATGCACGAGGGCGTCACGCCCGGGAAGGCTGGGGTCTTTGAGGTTGGGCAGAAAACTGATGCTGTCTGGGGCTGCTTCAGCGGGGAGTTCCACCTTGAGCAGATCCGCCACCGTCGCCATGAAGTCGCCCAAGCAGATCACGGCCTGACTCTGACTGCCTGGAGTGATGGTGCCTGGCCAGCGGGCCAGGAAGGGGACACGGTGCCCGCCATCCCAGATGTCTGATTTGTAACCGCGATAGTTGGCACTGGCATAATGCCCCTGCTTCTCCAGTTCAGTCGTGCCAGCCTGGGGAGAGCAGCCGTTGTCGGAGGAGAAGATGACGAGTGTGTTCTCCGCCAGATGAGCCGTGTCCAGGGCCGTTAGGATCTGACCGACGCAGGCATCGGTCTGCATCACAAAGTCGCCATAGGCCCCGACGCCGCTCTTGCCCTGCCACTCCGGGCTGGGAAGGATGGGGGTGTGGGGAGACGTAAGCGGGAGGTAGAGGAAGAAGGGCTGCTGAGGCGGTGCGCTGAGATACTCCACCGCTCGCTGGGTGAGGCGTGGCAGGATCTCAATCGGCGGGAGAATCTCTGCGACATGATCCCCCTCAATCACCGATGACATCGTGCGTGCATTGGAGCAGCCCCAGAAGAGGTCAAAACCCCGAGTCGTCGGACCCCCGATGATTTGAGCAGCCAGAGGCAGCCCGCCCGACCCCATCTGCTTGGACTTGGCCGCGCGCGGGGCAGCCTCCGATTGAAAACCCAGATGCCATTTGCCGATGCAAGCGGTCTGATAGCCGTGTTGTTGTAAAAAACGCCCCACCGTCAGTCGCTCGGCGGAGATGAGAGGCTCATCATTACCGCCATCCAGCACCCCTTTTTGCAAACGAGTCCGCCAGGAGTATCGGCCAGTGAGAAGGCCGTAACGAGTCGGGGTACAAACACTGGAACCGCTGTGCGCGTCGGTGAAGACCATGCCCTGTGAGGCCAACTTATCCAGATGTGGCGTGGCCACCTTCCCACGCTCCGGATTCAGCGCCTGGACATCTCCATATCCCAGGTCATCGGCGAGAATGAAGATGATGTTAGGCCGGGGTGATCCAGTTTCCACCGCATGGCCCTCGATAGACACCAGAGCTGCGATGAAAAGGAGGGTGATGATTTTCATCAACGCGGATTCGTTTTTCTCGGTGACTTGGATCAGACTAGGCCAACGTGCTTCAAGGCCTCGATGGGAGGACCTTCAAAAGCAGCCAGGGTGACATTGCCACGATAACCGATGTCCTTCATGCCTTCGGGGGTGGTGTAGTAGCCTCCGGCGGTGAGGTCACGATACCGTTTGAAAAAGGCGGAGGCTTTTTTGTGCTCAGGTTTGGCTGGGGACCCCAGACTGAGTTCCTCGCAGATGGCATGTTGCTGGGTCTCGTTCAGTTGCGCAAAAGCGGTTTGAAAACGCTTCTGAGATTCGGCTTCCATCCAGTCCAGACCTTCAAGGATCGTTTTGCGATCTGCGGCCTGTCCAGGATAAGGGGAGCTGACCCATTCATCAATGAAGTCCGGCACACCGACAGCGGAAGCACTGGGGGAGGTTTCATCAGCTGGGATGATCACATCACAAAGCGCGGTGGCGGTGCGTCGCTGAGTTTCGCTCAGCGTGAGCGGCCAGACATCCCCCGGTTTGTAGATTTTCACCATGACGGGATCCGGTCCATAGCCGGTGGCTTTGAACGCAGCGGAAGCTCCTCGGGATGTTTCATTCAATGTTAGACTGGCCGATGCGGCGAGCATCCATTGAATGGCGGTGCGTCGGTCCATGCGGGTCGGAGAGGGGGAGTCGTGAGAGGTCATGGCCATGAGATCAGAGATTGCCTTTCTTCATTTCGTCCATCAGATGATCGGCCATCCGCCAGGCCAGGGCCATGATGGTGAGGGTGGGGTTTTTATCCGCTGTGCTGGCAAAGGGGGCTCCATCCGCGAGAAAGAGGTTTTTGACGTCCCAGGTTTGGCTCCAGGCATTGGTCACGGAGGTTTGAGGATCACTGCCCATGATGGCGCCGCCGACTTCATGGATGACGGAACCCCCAGGCCGGATGGCCTTGAGCGGATCGGTCTCGGGAGGGCGTGAGAACTTGCCACCGAGCGCTTCCAGCAGTTCACCAATCCGCTGCTGTTGATGCTTCACCTGATTGAGCTCGAAGTCCGACCACTTCCAGTGAAAGCGCAGGACGGGAATGCCCCATTGATCTTTGAGATCGGGATCAATTTCACAGAAGCTATGGTCATTCGGCAGCATGGTGCCTTGCGCTCCGAAGCCCAGGCGGCAGCCATAGTAACGGCGGGCATCTTCCTTGAACTGCTTGCCATACGACACGCCCTTGCGGCCGGCTAGTTGATCCACGCCATTGGCCACCGTCATGGAGGGCATCTGACGGCCACTGGTGAACTCCAGATGATAGCCGCCAGGGAAGCCAAGCTCACCTTTCCGATTCAGCGCATGCTGAGTCCAGGGCACATAAGCATGCGGGCCACCGGCGCCATCTTCATTGTGCAGTGGCATGCCTTCGAAGGCGGGGATGTGGGCGCTGAAGCTGCTGGAGACGGAGTCGGTGATGTATTTGCCGACCTTGCCGCTGGAATTGGCCAAGCCATCAGGAAAGAGCGCCGACTTGGAATTGAGCAGCAAGCGCACGGATTCCTGGGAGCTGGCGGCGAGGACGACGGCGCGTCCTTGAACATGATTCTCCTTACCGGTGGTTTTATCAATGTAAGTTATACCCGTGGCTTTGCCTTCTGGATTGACGGTGACCTCGCGGGCCATGGCATTGGGGATGATGTCCAGATTTCCTGTCTCCAGGGCGGGGCGGAGGTGGACGCTTTGCGAGTCGTAATTGGCGCGGATGGCGCAGCCGCGATGGCAGTCCGTGGCCCAGAAGCAAGGCGCTCGGGTGCGCATGGAGTCTGCCAAGATCTTTTGCGCCTTGAGGTTCCCGGGATGCAGCTTGGGGGGAATGTTCTGCGCATCTTGAGGCACACTCAGCACCGCTCGGTGAATGTGGGCGACACGCATGCCCACTTTGGGCGCGTGCTTTTGCGCATACAGCTCGCCGACCCGCAGTTTCGGTGCTGGCAATAGAACGCCGGGGGATGAATCGGGCGAGTTTTCGAGGCCTTCGTTTTCACCAAAGACGCCCACCAGCATCTCCACCTTGTCATAGTAGGGGGCGATGTCGTCATAGCTGATGGGCCAGTCAAAACCGGCCCCATACAAGGAACGCGGTTTGAAGTCATAGGGACCATTGCGGAGCGAAATCCGCCCCCAGTGATTGGTGCGCCCGCCCATCATGCGCTGACGCCACCAGCGGAACTGCTCCGTCTCGGCCTGGCCGGCATTGCTGTAGGGTTCCCCCGGGATCTCCCAGCCGCTGTTGATGGAGCAATCGTGGAAGCCGTATTGTTTATCCGGTGTTTTTTCACCCCGCAGAGGTGCATGACTGGGCAGTTGAAACATAGCGGTCTCGGTCTGCACATTGAAGGAGCGCCCGGCTTCCAGCACCAGCACCTTCACGCCTTCCATGGTTAAGGTGTAAGCGGTCTGCCCGCCCCCTGCACCCGAGCCGACAATGATCACATCATAAGAGGACTGAGCTTGGTCTGGGGTGATGACAGGCATGGCGAGACAAGAGAAAGGTGCGGCTTGGCGAGTGCGAAACGCGGGGTGGCGCGACTCATTGCAAACGACCGCAGGAGAGGATGTCTCTCACGGAAGGCGAGGCTTATCTGACGTGAGGGGTGCAATGCCTCCCAATGGAGCATTCCCAGGGGCCTCTCGGGGTGAATCAGGATACGATTTTTTGATCGTTATCGCTTTAAAACCCACCCTTTAAAGAGTGGTGGCTCGGGACGGAATCGAACCGCCGACACGGGGATTTTCAATCCCCTGCTCTACCGACTGAGCTACCGAGCCATTCCCGCGCTTTTTTGGCGGGCCGCGATAGTGGCAAAGGCTAGCGGTCCATGCAACGAGTTTTTTACTTTTGACGCAAAAGTTTTGTCATGCGGCCTCATTGCGCTGCGGCTTCTCGGGCTCCACGCACGGTCTGTGGTGCGAAGCGTGCGCGCCAGATGTAACGTTGGAAAAGCACCTTGATGCTGGCAGTGAGGGGCACGGCCAGGATGGCACCGAGCAAACCCCCAAGCAGAAGGCTCCAAAGCAACACACTGGCAATGACCGTCATGGGGTGCAGTCCCACGGCTTCACCCACCACTCGGGGAGTGATGAAAAAGCCATCGATCTGCTGAACGATGATGAAGATGACCGAGACGGCCAGCGGCATGGCCCACCAGGGATCGGCGGGGATCAGGGCACTGCCGCCTTGCACGGCGCCGATGATCACGGCAGGAATCCAGCATAGCGCGATGCCCAGATAGGGAATGATGCCCGCCACACAGAGGGCCAAGCCAATGAGCAGGCCGAAATCCAGGCCGATGATCATGAGCCCCGCTCCGGTGGCGATGCCATTGATGACGCTGACGAAGAGCTGTCCGCGGAAGAAGGCGATGAGGTAGCGATTGATCTCGTTGAGACAGGACACGACTTCGTCTTTAAAGGCGCTGGCCCGCAGTGGGAGATAGTCGGACCAAGTGGCCTTGATGCGTGCGCTCTCGATCAGGAAATAATAGAGATAAAGCGGAACGATGATGAAGGAGAGCAGGAAGCCGAAGATGCCGAGGAAACCGCCGAAGGTGGATTTGAGGAAGTTCCACGAGTTCGTCAGCAGCGAGGGAAGCGCGGTCTTGACCCAGTCTCCAGAGAGCAGGGCCTGAAAATCCACATCCATAGCGGTAATGGGGGAGTCCGTTTCAGCGGGAGAGGTGAGTAAAGGGCGAGTCTCAACCGCTGCCTCCTCGGGGGGGGCAATGGTGGGAGCGATACCGCCCGAAGGCACTTCCAAGACAGGCTGGGCTGGAGCTGGATTGGATGTCGGAAGCTCGGGCGTGACGTCGGAAGATGGGCTTGGTTCCGAGGAAGTCGTGGGGGTGCTATGCGGAATGAGAGTGATGCCATAGTCACGCTCGATCCGGGCGGCGAAGTCCAGCGCTGCCGTGCGCGCTTTGACCGTGTAACCGGGCACCTTTTTCGCAAAGGAAGAGGTCTGCTCCCCCAGCTTAGGCACGACCCACCACCCGATGCCGAACAGGGCGATGCTGAAGGCGGCAAAGATGATCAACACAGCGGGCTGGCGACGCAGGCCACGTCTCTCCAGCCAAGCGACGCCGGGATCGAGGAGGTAAGCCAAGACCCCCGCCACGGCAAAAGGGGTCAAGATGGGTTGGAGAAAACCAATGACCTTGGTGCCCAGGAAGATGAAGCCAATGCTAAGTGCGCCGATGACGGTGATGGAGAGCGCAGTGACTGCGGTCCATAGGGCGCTACGCTGAAAGGCCGTGGGAAAGTTTTTCATGGAACGAGAGCGGTAGGACTGTTGCAGAGGATTCGAAAGATGGAAGGCTTTTGATGCGCTGAGAACGATCAAAGCGACGCTTCACCGTTCGAGGAGTGTAATTTTGCTTCAGTCTTGTAGCCGTGAGGTGGGCTTGGATTGGGGGCATGGAATGCGTTGCTGATTGGAAACGCAAAGGTGGATGGAGCGCGGAATTCACTCCGTGCTCCTATTGATTTTTCGTCATTCAGCGTTCGGCGTTTGGCATTTCCCATTCGCTGCGTAAGATGGGGGTGTTCACGGATTTTCACTCCTCAGCGCCATGACTCCTCTCTCCCATGCCCGCCAGATTGTGGATACCATGCTGGGTTACCTCGGCTTTACGGTGACGATTGATGAACTGGAGGGTCCGGAGGGGCCGACGCTACAGATCCACACGGAGGATTCCCAACTGCTGATCGGGCGGCGCGGGGCGACGATGGAGGACATCCAGTATCTGGTGAACCGCATCCTGCAGCGGCACGTGCCCCAGGCACCGCGCATCCGTGTAGATATCGAGTATTTCCGCTCCATGCGGGAGGATAAGATGGTGGAGCAGGCCCGGGAGATGGGCGAGCGCGTGCGGGCCACGGGTCAGGCGCAGATGCTGGACCCCATGAACAGCTACTATCGGCGTCTCATCCACAACGTGTTTGTGAACGATCCTCAGGTGCAGAGCGTGAGCGTGGAGGAGGGGGATGCACGGTTTAAACGCATCCAGCTCAAGCGACGTGGGTAAACGGCCCGAGCGGTCTATTCGCCTCCAGGTTATCGGTCAAAGAAGCTCTCTTCTTCACGATCTCCCACCTTCAGATAGCGGTAATAGACCTCCAGCATGAGGGTGCACAGCACCTGACGGTAAACGGGGTCAGCGGCATCGCCGATGGGCCAGTTGGGGCGGCCTTTCTTAAAGCTGCCATCGGGCTGCTGCGCGGCCAAGATCTGCGGAAGGAATTGCTCGTTGTAAAACTTCCAGTCCTCGCCACCGGCTTGGAAGAAGGTCTGGGTGTAATAATACCAGCAGTAGAGGTTGCAGTTCTTTTCCCAGTCCAGCGGCTCCTCCGTGAGGAAGTCGCGCAGGAAACGAATGCCTTTTTTGATGGAGGCCGTGCGGCCCTTGCCCAGGGTCTGGAGTCCGAGGGTGCCTACGCCGGTGAGGCTCCATTGGTTGTAGTGCATGTCGCGTCCCGGTTTCCCATAGCCGCCATCCTTGGTCTGCAGGCGCTCGATGTAGTCGCAGGTGCGATTGATGGCGGAGGAGAGACCATCGATTTTCAAGCCGGTGTATTTGGCCGCTTTGAGGGCCTGATACTGCCAGCCCGCCACGGAGAGGTCTTCGCGATTCGAGGTCTTTTTGCCTTCAGCGAGGTTCTTGGTGTAATAGTCCCAGGAGCCTTCGGCATTCTTGGCATCGGCCTTGTTTTGGGTCTCGATGATCAGCTTCACGCCTTTCTCAAATGCCTCGCGCATGCCGGGGAGCTGCTTGCTGCCCAGTCGGGCCAGGGTATACATTTCCCCCAGGGCATAGGTGGCGATGCCATGCTCATAGGCCCCGTGGTTGCTTTTGAAGTCTTCGGTGATGGCCCCGTAGGGGTTCTTTTTGGACAGCTCCACGAGGAACATGATGGCGTCCATGACGTTATCACCATAGAAAGGCGAGTCAGGCGTCTCACAGCGGCCGAGGTAGCAGAGCAGGGCTAGACCAGTCATGGCAGCGCGATCTCGTTTGCCTCCTGCCTGGCCCCAGTAGCCGTCTTTATGCTGCTGGCTCTTCAGCCATTCGAGCGAGGCTGAGACGGCACGTTCACATTCGGCATTGCCGCCATTCTGACGCAGTTTTTCCAAGCGCTCAGAGGTGGCACAGCGCTGCTTCATGGAGGGAGGCAGGGTGACGAAGCTGGCCATGCTGCTCATGCTCTTGCCGGAGCCAAAGGTGAGATTCACGCTCGATTTGCTGAAGCCGGGGGCACCGAGACTGCCACTGCCGAGCGCGGAACTCACATCCGGCACGTCCAGCAGATCTGGCGGTGCATCGGGAAGGGTGATCTCAGAGTTGGCATTGGTGCTGACGATCTTCTTCATCGGCATGGTTTTATTCAGCGAGGTGCGCTTTTTCTGCTGCACCTTGTGCTGCATCTCCGCCGAGGCCAGTGCGCCTTTTTGAGTGCCTCCGCCAGGGAGGAAGTCCACCTGCTTTTCCGCCTGCTGCTGGGTGATCACAATCACGCCGCCGACGAGCAAAATGCCGACGTGGATGATGACGCTGAGGGTGAGTGATCCCCCGCCCACTTTACGCCAAGCTTCGATGAGCGGATTGCGCCGCTTCGTCTCAAAGTGGGTCAAGGCAGGAGGATGGAAGACCTCTCCAGCCACGGCGTCCACCGTCAGTTCCTCGTCCACCGGAAGAGCCGCATTCACGGGCTCAGCGGAGGATGCTTGGGGAGCCGCTGGATACCCAGGGATCCCCGGCTGGATGGGATAGCCCAGCTCATTCTGCACCGGATAACCCAGAGAATTCGTCGGGGCCGCTCCCGGGTATCCGAGATGCCCTGGCCCATAGCTCGGCGGTGGTCCCAGCTTTTGGGTGCCGGTGATCTTAGGCGGCACTGGAGGAGAGGACTCATCGCCCTGCGGAGATGATGGATGGTCGGACATAACAAACGATGGGTTTGGATGTTGAAACGAAAAGGGCTGGGTCCGGTTTAGCGGCGGTTCATGAACGGCTTAGAAATCGTCGCCGCCGACGGTGAAGGTCACGTTGGCGATCTTGGCTTTGGCCATGGAGTTGAGAACGTCGATCACGCGCTCGTAGCGAGCCTGTTCCTCGGCCTGGATCGTCACCATGACTTTGGCATTGCGGTGATCCGCCTCTTGCTTGAGGCGCAGCAGGGTGGCGGTGAAGTTCGGGAGCGCTTTATCCGTGGGCGTATCGAACTCTTCCTCATTGAGTGTGACGATGCCCGTCTCCTCCACGGTGACGAGAATCTCATCCGGTGGTGTGTTTTCATCCGCCAGTGCAGGGGTGCCCAGGCCGGGGAGCTGAGTCTTCAATTCCCGCTCCACCTTCACGGCTCCGGCCATGACCATGAAGAACAGCATGATGACGAAGACCACGTCGATCATGGGGGCGATCTGAAAGCCCATGTTGACCTGCTCCGTGTCCAGCGTGCGATGTTTCTTTTTGTGCGCCATGCTCAGGAGTCCTGGTTGAGGGTTGAAAAGGAAATGTCGTCGATGCCCGCCTGGGCGATGAGGGCCATGACCTTTTGGATTTCCACCGCCAGCACATCCCGATCTGCTCGAATGATCACGCGGTAAGTGGGGTTGTTATTCTTCCGCTCCGTGAGCACCTTGACGATCTCTTCGTTGGGTAGCTCCTGGGTATCCAGCTTAATCTTGGCCTCTTGCCGGGCGGCGATCCAACTGACATTGATGGATGCCTCGAACATGGCGTTCTTATCATCCTTTTTCTTGGCATCTGCCGCCACGGGCAGACGAATGTCCTGATCGATGCGCAGGACTTGAGCTGAGGTGATGCTCATGAAGAAAATGAGCAGCACCAGCAGCACGTCGATCATCGGAGCGATTTGAAACTCCGGTTCTCCATCTCCACCTCCGCCTCCTCCAGCCATAAGCGTGTCAGTTTGAGGTTGATTAATAGTTGGTTAGGTTCGTCCGGACGGGTTTAGCCGGCCACTGCGACAGCCACAGCGGGCTCACCGGCACCGGCCACCCAGTTCGGGATGGCGGCGTAAAACTCTTCTTCACCCACGTGGGCATCCTTCAGGTGCGCATAAGGCATCTTGCGGAAAAGAGCCCCGACGACCTCCTGCAGCTGATGCATGGAGCCCTGGAGTCGATTGCGCAGGAAGTAGAAGAACATGAAGGCAGGCACGGCGATGAACAGGCCGGAAGCGGTGGCCACGAGCACCTCACCGATGGCGGCGGAGAGCTTCGAGGGGTCACCCACGCCACTGGTGCCGAGGGTTTCGAAGGCATTCATCATCCCGGTCACTGTGCCAGTGAGGCCGATCATCGGGGTGCAGACCCCGATGACGGAGAGGTAGTTGATGCGGGTTTGGATGATGGAGTTCACCTTATTCAGTTCCGTGAACAGGGCCGCTTCCACCGCTTCTTCACCATCTCCTACGAAGCTGAGGGCGACACGCGAGACATCACAGAAGGCGGAGTTGTTATTTTTGCAGAACTGGTAAGCGCCCACGTAGTCACCCGCGCGGAAGAGATCCTGCACCTGAGTGACATGCTCTCCCGGAGCCATGCGGCGGATATTGGTGCGGGACCACAGATCAGTGATCAACCAAATCAGGGCGACGGAGCAGGCGGTGATGGGATACATGACCCAGCCGCCTTCATGGAACTGATCCATCAGGGTTTTCTCATGGCCTGTCGGGGCTTTGGCATCTCCCTCCGCCGCGGCCTCCTCCTCCTGAGCATGCACAGGGGCGACGATGAGCAGGCTGCCGCCGAGGAGAAAAGCACAGGCGCTGAAACGGGCCAGGAGGCGGGTGAGGGGACGAGTCACGGAGGACAGAGAACGGAGGGTCATGGACGGGGCTGGGATGGTTGGGATTCGTGAATGAAAGGGAGGGTGGCAGTGGGGGAGAAAGTCAGTCAGCTTTGCTTGGCAGGCGCATCGGGCGCGGCATCGGTTTCCGGCTCGGGTTCGTTTTTCATGCCGTTGATGGCCGCGCTTTCCTTGGTGGCGGCTTCGGAGATGGCGGAGCCTTTGTAGCCCTCCACGAGGCGGGTGAAGATGGCGTGGGCATCCTCATAGCGTTTCATCTTCACCAGCATCTGGCCTGCCTTCAGCTCGGCCTCCGGCACGCGCTGCATCTGGGTGCCAAAGAAGACGGGGATGCGCAGGTAGGCCATGAGCGCCTTTTCCCACTCCTTCTTTTTGGCATGAATGTCGGCGATGATCATCCAGATGGCCGCGCCGACAGCGGAGTCATCGGTGTCCTTCAGGATGCCCTCGGCCTCAGCCAGGATGGAGGTGTATTCCGTGGAGGTCTGGCGGTCGATATCGAGCTGGATGATGCGCAGCGTCATCTTCTGCGCGTCAGTGAGAGGCAGGGCACGGAGCTGCGGCAAGAGCTTGATGGTCTCTTCGAATTTTCCCGCCTGGCTCAAGGTTTCGACATAGGCAAAGAAGATGGGCTGATACCAGTTTCCCTCGATCTTTTCGAACTTCTGGAAGAAATCGAGCGACTTCTTCAATAGGGCCACCGCTTCATCGAACTTGGCCTGAGCCATCAGATCCTTGGCTTCCAGCAGTTCCGCCGGCTCGGGCCATTCCAGATAGGCCACGTTCTGCCAGGGCAGCACGGTGGTGGCGGTATTGCCGCCGATGTTGAGGGTGCGCAGGATCTTATCGCCATCGAGCTTGAATTCATTTTCAGGCACGCGGGTGCCGTCTTTCAGCACGATGGCCTGACCGAAAGCCATGGCGGCGAAGCTGACGATGGCCAGCGCCAGACGCAGGGTGCCTAACCGGGGCCGCATGAAGGAAGTGGAGCGAGAGTTCATGAAGGACGGCGGTTACAGTTTGGTGAGTTCTTGCTGTGCCTGCTGCATCTCAGGCAGGTCTTTTAGGTCCTGGCGCTTGGTCATTTCGATCAGCAGGAGTTTGGCGGCCTCACGATCCTCATATTTACGTTCTGGCGGCTCTGCCGGGCGATTGAGCTTCAGGAAAGCGCGGGCGCATTGCAGGTAAGCCTGGGCCATGATGGGTTTCCATTTCTGATGGGCGATGAACACACGCTGATAGAACGGAATGGCTTCACCCCACTTTTGGTTAGCGAACTCGATCTCGCCCTGCATGAAAAGCGCGGTGGCATGGGCTTCACCACGCCATTCTTTGGTGTTCAGGATCTGCTCGTAGAGCTTCTTGGCATCGGCATACTTCTTGAGTTTGAACAGGCTCTTGGCCTTACCCAGCGTGGCATCCTGGAGGCGGGAGCTGGCGGCGTATTCCTCAATGGCGGCTGTGAAGAGTTCCAGCGCCTTTTCATACTCGCCCTTGGCATAGGCGATCTCGGCCAGGCCCACAGCGGCTCCATCGGCATACTCGGTGTCTTTGTAAAATTCGTTCAGGCGGGTGTAGCAGGCGGCAGCCTTTTCCAGATCACCCTTCTGCCGTGCATTGTCCCCCACCGTGGAGAGCAGCATGGGGCTGAGGTCTTCGGGCTTGGCCACCTCAATGATCACGGTGAAAAGTTTCTCCGCTTTGACAGGCTCGCGCATCACCTTGGCCAGCCAGGCTTTGGCAAACAGGATGCGCATCTGGGCCGTGCCATTCATGGCAGCTTCTGGAGGCGTGATCAGGGTTTCCAGATCCTTTTCCAGCTGAGCGGAGGTGACCTCGGCTGCAGGGGCAGGCGCGGGTGCATCCTTGCTGGCAGTCGTGGGCACAGGACGGCGGCGTTTCGGTGCACTGAGGGTGACGAGCTGCTGAATCAGGCCTTCCACCTGTTGGTTCGTCGCATTGGGGATCTTCGGACGGATGGCCTCGGCCAGCAGTTGCTTGGCCTCCTCCACTTTGTTCTCTTTCACGCGGGCTCGTGAGATCCACAGCACGGCTTTCAGTTCCTGGTCTTCGTTGTCCTTGTGCGTGGTGAGATACTTCTGCCACATGTCCCCGAGTTCCTTCCACCGACCGGTGCCGGCATACAGGTCTGTGGCTTGATCGAGGGCGTAGCTGAGCACGTCTTCGGACTTGGCTTTATCCACGCCGAGGGCGAAGTGCTCCAGCGCTTTGTCATACTCGCCCTTTTGATTGTAGGCATCTCCCAGCAGGGCATGCACTTGACCGATGTTTTGATCATTGGGTGCATCCTTGATGATCTCCTGCAGATCCTTCATGGAGCCGTCCACATCCCGCGCCTGGAACTTGATGAAGGCCAGCCGGTAGCGTGCATCCACCACGTATTGGCCTTTCGGGTTTTGCTCGATGTAGTTCTTCAGCGCCTTGTTGGTGCTGACGGAGTCATTTTGATAGAAGTAGATCAACGCGACGCGGTAGAGCGCATCGTCTTTGTAGGCGGACTCGGGGAACTCCTTGACCAGTTGCTCGAAGGTCTCGCGCGCTTTGTCAAAACGCTGCATCTCAAAGAGCACGTTGCCGCGCAGAAAGCGCAGCCGCTCCTTATCGGCCTGAGGAAAGCTCTCGGCTTTCTGGAAAGCATCCGCAGCCTCCTGAAGCTGGCCGTTTTCATAAGCCAGCATGCCATACATCTCGGAGACGGTGCCAAGCTCGCTGCCCTCTGGAAAGTCGCTGATGTAGCGCTCGCAGAGCTTACGGGCCGTGCGCACCCGCTTGAGTTGGGCATTCGCGATGATCATGCCGAACAGGCAGCGATCCCGCTGCGGGAATTCCTTGAAGTCCCGAACGATCACTTCGAAGGCCAGCAGTGACTCCCAGAGTCGGCCCATCTCAAAGTAGCAACGGCCTAACCGATAATACAGAGAGGCATCGTAGTCGGCTCGGCCTTCGATCTCGGCCAGGAGAGCCTTGTTGGTTTGCAGCTTTCCCTCCAGTTCTTCTTTCGTGCCGCGGATGGGGCCCCGGCCTGGAGTTTTCAGGCTTTGTTCGATTTTCCCAATCACCTCTTTCTGCAGGCGGGTGATCTCGTTTTTCCGGCGCACGAGCTGATAGGCACCCAGGGCCTCGCGGAAGCTCTTTTTCTCCAGCATCTGATCCCCGAGCTTGAGGTAGATGTTGTTCATCTGCGCCACGTTGTCGCCCCCGGTGGCAAAGCCTTTCACCTTTTCCATGAGCGCACTGGCCTGATCCAGCTCACCCTTCGCCACATAGAGATCCGCCGCCATCATGGCCGCCTGGATGGCCTCACTGCTGCGGATGCCGCCCTCCAGCACGGAGTTCAACACGGTCAGCGCTTCATCCAACTTGGTTTCCTTTTTCAGCGCCTCGGCGATGAAGAGTCCGGCCTCCGCTTTCATGTCGGGGGAGCGAGCCGCCAGGTCTTTGAGGACGGAGACCCCCTTGTTCGTATCACCTTTATTGATGTAGCTGCGGCCCAGGGCCATCTGCACCACGCCCAGGTATTCGCCATCGGGGAAGTTTTTCACATACTCCTCGAGGGCCAGGATGGCTTTGTCATACTCGTTGAGATTGAAGTAGGATGCGCCCTCGACAAACAGCACCTGCGCGAAGGGTTTGTTATTCAGGTTGGTTTTGACCTGATCGATTTTCTTCAACGCATCGGCGTATTTGGCCTGCTGGAAAAATTGCAGGGCATCCGCCATCAGCGCCTCCGTCTCCTGCTGGATATTGAGGCTGCCGGGTGCCGCTGGAGCAGGAGGGGGTGTCTGGCCCGAAACCTGCTGGCACAGGGCGGTGAGCAAAAGAAGACGGAAAACGTAGCTTCGCATGATGGACACGAAAAAGTAAATCACAGCCCGTTCCTCGGGAGCAATGCCAAACCCTGTTCAGCCGTGGTTCCTCGGGTGAATATCCCTGTCTCCTGACGTTTGGTGGTTGGGCACAAACGAGTCATTTTTAACGGAAAAGTGACAAGAAATACTCAGTTGCTGATTTTTTGTCACGACTGTTCTTGATCCTTTGACACTCTTTTTGTTGTCCGCGTTGTGCATCTTTAAGCTTGATGCTGAGGCACTTAACGTATGGCTTTTTCCGTTCTTAGAGGCTTTTGAGTTATGTTACAGATTTGACACTTTCGTCATGCTCTGTTCCGTCTGTGGCATCCGCTCCCGTAGCGGCCCGCCCCCGCCCATGATCTCACTGCAGAAGCTTTTTGGTAAAAACGACATTTTCTTTGACCTGCTGGAAGCCAGTGCTGAAGAAGCACTGCACAGCGTGCAAGCGCTGGAGAAGTTGATTTCTCAGCCTGCGGCAGAGCGGAAGATGGATGAACTCATCCTCACCCGCCGGAAGGACAAGAAAATCACCGAGCAGATCAATGAGGAACTCTGCCGCACTTTTGTGACGGAGCTGGAGCGTGAAGACATCGAGGCACTCTCCAACGTGCTCTATAAGATCCCCAAGACGGTCGAGAAGATCGCCGAACGTGTGATCATCGCCGGCACCCGCCTCAGTGATGTGGACTTCAGCCGCCAACTCACCATGATGCGCGACGCCACCACGACGGTGGTCACCATCGTTAAGGAACTGCGCAAGAAGCTGCATCTGGAGAAGGTGAAGGACTACAATGCGAAGCTGCAGCACATCGAAGGTGAAGCGGACAAGCTGATGCTGGACCTGCTGCAAGCCCTCTACGCCGGGGAGCGTGACCCGATCCAGATCATCATGCTAAAGGACCTCTACGAACTCATGGAAAAGGTCTATGACCGCTGCCGTGATGCCGGGAACGTGGTCTCCCACATCGTGCTGAAGAACTCCTGATCTCCAGTCCAGCCCGCTCTGCATGACTTCCGCCCTGCTCTTGCTCCTCGTGGTGCTGCTGGTGGTGCTCGCCTTTGAATACATCAACGGCTTTCACGATACCGCCAACGCCATCGCCACCGTGGTTTCCACCAAGGTGCTGACTCCACGTCAAGCCCTGGCGCTGGCCGCCATGGCCAATCTTATCGGTGCTTTTTCCGGCACCGCCGTGGCCAAGACCATCGGCTCAGGCCTCGTGGATGTCGCTCATGTGACCACCACCACCATCCTGTGTGCGATGTTGGGTGGCATCATCTGGAACCTCGTGACTTGGTATTTTGGCCTGCCCAGCAGCAGCAGCCATGCCCTCATCGGTGGTCTCTGCGGAGCCACCCTGGCCTCGGCTCACGGTAACTGGCATGTGCTTATCTGGTCCAAAGCTAAGGTAGATGCCAAGACGGGTGCCGTCACCATGGACGGTCTTTTCCACAAGGTGGTGATCCCCATGATCACCTCTCCTATTCTCGGCTTCATTGTCGGTTTCATCGTCATGGGCTTCTTGTTTTGGTTGATCCGAAACTGGCGTCCGCGCCTCATCAATTCCCTGTTTGCGAAGCTGCAAATCGTCTCGGCTGCCGGCATGGGCTTCAGTCACGGTCTCGCCGATGCCCAGAAGACCATGGGCGTGATCGCGCTCACGCTTTTCACCGCCACCTCGGCGGGCACGCTGGACAGTGCGCCAGGCTTCCTGAGCTTCCTGCGCACGCCCACGTTTGAGGTCGCCACCTGGGTGAAAATCACCTGCGCACTGGTCATGGCGGCTGGCACCTGGGCGGGAGGCTGGCGCATCATCAAGACCCTCGGTCACAAGATGGTGAAGATGAAACCTGTGCACGGCTTTGCTGCTGAAACGACTGCCGCCGCGATCCTGTATGCCACCGGCCACATGGGCATGCCCGTCTCCACCACCCACGTCATCACCACCTCGATCATGGGTGTCGGTGCGGCGAAGCGCTGGAACTCCATCCGCTGGAGTCTCGTGGAGCGCATCGTCTGGGCCTGGGTCATGACGATCCCGGTCACGGCCCTGCTTTCCTACGTGATCTATCGCGTCATCTACCGCTTCGTTGGCTGAGATTTTCGCCCTCTTTAGGGGATGTGGGTTTCGCTCATTAGCCACGGCCACTGCGCCGCATGACCACGAGGGCATCCCCAGGCATGAGCATGGCGGTGGGATTGGGGTTCATATCGGTCCCGCCCTCCTTACGCAGGATGGCCAGCGCCATGAGTCGGCCTGCGGCCTCCGCCTCCAGGTCCTCCACCCGCCGATGCAGCCAGGGGGAGTTCGGGCCGATTTCGATCTCCTCCATGTCCAGCCCCAGCTCGGTGAGGTGATGCTCAAAGTCGAGGCTCGACTTGGTTTTCCCGCCCAGGAGCTCCCGCGCATTGGGATGTAGAATGAGGTGGGCGATCCGATCCGCCCCAATGTGAGCCGGTAGCACCACTCGATTGGCGCCGGCCTGGAGGAGCTTGCGCTCCGTGGACGGTACCTCCCCTCGGGCGATGATCTGGATCTGCGGATTCATATTCCGGGCACTGAGAGTGATGAAAACATTGGCCGCGTCGTTGGGCAGCACCGTCGCCAGGACCTTGGCACGTGCCACCCCGGCCATTCTCAGCACCTCTTCATCTGTGGCCTCTCCAGAGAGCGTCAGCCAACCGGACTCCCGAGCCTCAGCCACCCTCTCGGCCGATTGGTCCACAATGACAAACGGGGTGCCACCGCTCTCAAGCTGACTGGCGATCATGCGGCCGATGCGGCCATACCCGCAGATGATGACGTGCCCGGTGAGTTTTTCGATTTCGTTTTCCATACGTTTTCCTCCCAATGCGCGGTGGATTTGAGCCTCCGTCAGCCACTGTACGAGTGAACCGGTGATGAAGATGGTGCCCGTGCAGCCCAAGACGATGAGGGCCATGGTCCAGACCCGCAGCCAAGGCTCCGTGATCGGCCTCACCTCCCCAAATCCGACACTGAAGTCTGTGATCACCACCATGTAGATGGCATCTCCCCACGACCACCCGGCCACCCGGTAACCGATGGAAAAGACCACCATCACCGCCGCCTCAAAAAGGATCGCGTAAATCAGATGGGTCAGTGGCCGGCTGAAACGGGGGCGCATGGTCGGGGCGTAGCGTGCCCTCTTACCAGCCGGAGCCATGCCAGCGCCTTCATGGAAATGACTTTATGGGTGTCGGCTCCCCGCAGGCAGCGTTCGGAGCCCCGGCTTCAGCCGGAAGGTCTAGGGAGAATCGAAGCTCACTGATTCTGCCTACAGGCGGGGCTCCGAACTCAGACCCCTGAGCCCGGAGGCGGAAACTTTGAACTGAAGCCGCGAACGGCCTCAGGCTTTCACGGGCAGACCGGCGGCGGCGAGGATGCCTTCTTCAGAGACGATCTTGTTGGCCAGATCGGGTTTGCAGTCGCTCTTGAGTTCATCGCGGAATTTCTTGATGAAGCTCTGGGTCGGCCAGGAGCAGGCTTCGCCGAAGGCGCAGATGGTCTTGCCTTCGATCTGGTTGGCCACGCTCTCCAGGGTGTCCACATCATCCGGGCTACCATTGCCGGAGACGATACGGTCACTCAGCTTCTTCATCCACAGGCTGCCTTCGCGGCAGGGGGTGCACTGGCCACAGGATTCGTGGGCGTAGAAGTTGTTCAGGTTGTTGATGACCCAGGTCATGCTGCGGGTGTCATCCATGATGATCACACCGCCGGAGCCGGCCATGGAGCCGCAGGCGGCCATGGTGTCGAAGTCCATCGGGATATCCATGATGGTCAGCTCACGACCGTCCTTGAGTTTGAATTTCTCATCGGCACGCAGGACCTTGGCGGAGGAGCCGCCAGGGATGATGGCCTTGAGCTTGCGACCGGGTTTGAGACCGCCGCAGAGGTCGTTGATCACTTCACCCATGGTCACCTTGCCCACTTCTACCTCGTAGTAGCCGGGCTTTTGCACGTCGCCACTCACGCAGAGGATACGGGTGCCAGTGTTGTTCGGCGTGCCCAGTTTCGCATACTCCGCACCGCTCATCTGGATGATGTGCTTCACATGGCAGAGAGACTCCACGTTGTTCACGATGGTAGGGCACATGTAGAGGCCGAGGGCCGCTGGGAAATACGGAGGCTTGATGCGTGGGTAGGGGCGCTTGCCTTCCAGAGACTCGATCAGGCCGGTCTCTTCACCGCAGATGTAGGCCCCGGCACCGCGGTGCACGTAGATCTCGCAGTCGAAACCGCTGCCCAGGATGTTTTGGCCCAAGAAACCCTTGGCACGAGCTTCGGCGATGGCTTTTTCGACGATCTTGGCCGCGTAGGGGAACTCCTCGCGGATGTAAATGTAGGCCAGCTTTGCCCCCACGGCGAAGCAAGCGATGGCCATGCCTTCGACGAGCTGATGGGGGTCCTGATGCAGAATGTAGCGGTCCTTGAAGGTGCCGGGCTCGGATTCATCGGCATTGCAGATGAGGTAAACGGGCTTGGTGTTCGTGGGTGGGATGAAACCCCACTTCACGCCGGTGGGGAAGCCTGCGCCGCCACGGCCCCGCAATCCTGCGGCCTTCACCTCATTGATGATGGCCGTCTTCTCCATCGTTAGCGCCACCTTGAGCTGCTCGTAACCGCCGTCATTCAGGTAACACTCGATGGACGGGTCATAACCGACTCGGTCGATGTTCTTGAAGATGAGGCGTTTCTCACGCGCGTGAGGCTCTTTGCCGGGGAGATACTGGACTGCTGCCATAGCGCCAGTATCCGACTCCGGCGAAGGGCGGCAAGCAGGTTTGTGAAAAATTTCACAAGCCGGACCCTCAGGGCGGCAGCTCACATGACCGAACGGCCCTGTTTCTCGCTCCTAGCAGCCAGCGGTCTGGAGAAGGTCGAGAGGCATGGAAAGCTTTGGTTTTCAGTCTTTTGTCCCTGGTTAGGGGGCCACCTGCACCTTGACGCCGATGTTCTTGTAGGCGGCGATGATCTCAGCGGCGATTTTCTCATAGGAGCGTTCCTCCAGGAGAATGGGCAGGTGCTTGAATCCGGCGTTTTCACTCATGTCCGGCGGGGTGAGGGAGCGGGGGTAGCTGAAGCGCCCGCCGCCCAGCATTTTCACGCGGGGATCGGCAAAGAAGGCGCGTTTGGCCTGCACTTCACCATACACGGCTTCCATGAAGCGGATGAAGCGGGTGCCTTTGCCATCCCCATCCAGGTGGCAGAAGTAATACACCAGCAGTTGCGAGCGGTGATACATTTCACTCATGCGGCTAGGCGTGGAGCATTCGGCCACCCATTGCTCGCGGGGCATGGTCATGTGTTTCTTCAGGCTGTCGATGCTCGGGGGAAACCCTTCATTTTTCTCCCACACGGAGATGTCGTCCTTGATGGCGTTTTTATGCGCATCTGCCCGGAAGGTGCCGGATTTGTAGGGCAGCATCTCCGCATACTCGGCCGTGCCTTCGATGATCCAGGTGGGCATGAAGCCGAGATAATCATCCATGAGCTGATGGGTGATCTCATGGACAAGGGTGCCGTTGCTGTAGCTGTCGTTTTTGAAATACGTCTGTCCACGCTTTTCCAATCCCAAGCTGGGGAAGGGGATCTTGAAAATCTTCTCACCGGTGTTGTAAACGCCGCCCGAGTTTTCCGGCCCCCCTGCTTCAAAGTAGTCCTGGCGGGATTCATACAGCGCCGCTTGGAAGCGCTGCATGCCTTCCGGTGGGCGGCAGACGACCCCCCAGGGCAGGGCATTGATGAGGGAGCGTGTGGCTTCAAAGGTGCGGGCCACTTCCTTCATCACGCTGCCTGCGAGCTTGGCCTGCGAGCTGAACTCGAACGCCTCAGACTGATACACATACTTCCGCTGAGCCACGCTTTCAGAGATCGTGGTAATCTCAATCGAACGAGGTGGAACGGTGACGTTTTCGGGCCAGGTGCGTTGCGCGATGGGCACACGATTTGGGTCGCTGACGGAAGTTGCCGCAGTAGGGACGGCGGCGCCTCCGCCCGTGCTGGCCACGGCTTCTTTCACAAAGGCCTGATCCACCGCACTGAGTCGGGCCAGCGGGAAGGGGACGGTTTTCTCAGGACTCATGCGCAGCAGCACGCTATCGCCATCCATCCCGGCGAATTCCGCATTCACCGTTCTCCCGGCATCGTCCGTCCATGAGCGCACGGCTCCAGCCATCTGAGCAGGCAGGCTGGCGATCAGCAGAAGGCTGAGGCAAAGGGTGATTTTTTGCATGATCTCGACGGGTTTATCATGAGGCAGCCTTGCGGTGCAAGCATGTGTGACAAACTATCACTGGAACCTGCGCCACATCTCTCTAAAAAGCACGCCCCATGGCCCCAACCCCTCCGCACGTTTTTGAACAGCCAGCCCCCGCCTTCGATGTCTCCACCATCGAGACCCCCGCCTATGTCGTGGACCTGGGTTTGCTGAAGAAAAATCTGGAGAAACTGGCGGATGTGCAGGCCCGCTCCGGAGCCCGCATCCTGCTGGCGCTCAAGGGATTTTCCATGTTTTCCACCTTTGATCTGGTGCGTCAGTATCTCTATGGCTGCTGCGCCAGTGGCATTCACGAGGCGCTGTTGGGCCATGAGGAATTCCGCAAGGAACTGCATGTCTATGCTCCTGCTTTCAAAGAGGCGGAGATGAAAGAGCTGATCCCAATCGCTCACCATCTCAGTTTCAATTCCCCCGCGCAGTGGCAGCGCTTCCGTCCCATGCTGGAGGCCGCGCGCGCCGCTGGGCAGCATGTGCCGAGCCCGGGTATCCGAGTGAATCCTGAGCATAGCGAGGTGGAGTGGAGTCTGTATGATCCCTGCTCACCAAGCTGCCGCCTGGGCACCCGCTCCGTGGATGTCGAGGACCAGGATTTGAGTGGTCTCGAGGGCTTGCATTTTCATGCGCTCTGCGAGCAGGACTCCGACGTGCTGGAGCGCACTCTGGCCGCAGTCGAGAAGCGCTTTCCTAAACTGCTGGCTCAGGTCCAGTGGGTGAACATGGGCGGCGGGCACCACATCACCCGTCAGGGCTATGATGTGGAGCGCCTGGTGCGTGTCATCCGCAGCTTCAAAGAGCGCTGGGGTAAGGAAGTGTATCTGGAACCGGGTGAAGCCGTGGCCCTGAATACCGGCTACCTCATCGCGGAGGTGCAGGACATCGTGCCGACCGATATTCCCACTGCTATTCTGGATACCTCCGCCACGGCACACATGCCAGACACGCTGGAGATGCCGTATCGTCCGCACATCATCGGCACAGATCTCCCCGGTGTCCTGCCGCATACCTACCGCCTCGGGGGGCTCACCTGTTTGGCGGGAGATGTGATCAATGAATACAGTTTCCCTGAGCCTCTGAAGCTGGGGCAAAAGCTCGTCTTCACCGACATGGCGCACTACACCATGGTGAAAACCAGCACCTTCAACGGGGTGCCGCATCCCGACATTGATCTCTATGACCCCGCCACGGGAGAGGTGCGCGTCGTGCGTCGGTTCGGCTACGAGGACTTTAAGCGCAAGCTGTCGTAGGACAGGGGGCAGTATTCAGTTATCGGTATTCAGTGGGCAGTGATCGAACTGAATACCGAACACTGTTAACTGAACACTGACATCATCCCCAGTTTGGTGAGAACACCGCTCAGATCGTCGGGCAATGGAGCCTCCACGCGCAGGACCTGACCACTGGTCGGGTGCTTGAGCGTCAGGGTGCGCGCATGGAGAAAGAGCCGCTTGAGACCAAGGTCTTTCTTCATCTTGCGGTTGAGATCAAAGTGACCGTAAACATCATCGCCTAACAGATGATGCTGACGTGACGATGCCTGCACACGAATCTGGTGAGTCTTACCCGTGATGAGATCGATATTGAGCAGAGAAAGCCGCTCTCCGGGATGTTGAGCCAGCGTTTTGAAATCCAGCTCCGCATTGGGCGGTCGGCCTTTCAGCACCGTGGTGCGGACGCGGCCTTTTTCACGACTGGTGGTGAGGTGATCCTGCCAAGTGCCCTCGGTGCCCGGGTTGCCACGCACAAGCGTGAGATACTGCTTCCGCACGCCATCCGTCTCAAACAAAGCGCGGCATTTTTCCGCTGTTTTGGCATCCCGTGCCCCCAGCAGCACCCCGGAGGTATCTTGATCCAGGCGGTGGATCAGCCAAACTTTGCCACCAGGGCCCTCAAAGCATTTTTCCTCCAGGTCATAGCTCCCCTCAAAGGCCGCCAGCTCCGTGCTGCGGGCCTTGTTCGGATGCGAGAGCACCCCCGCCGGTTTATTGACGACGATGATGAAACGATCCTGATGCAGGATGGGGCATTGGGTGATTGGTGGGCCTTCCGTCGAGGGCATGGTTGAAAGTCTTGAAATGATGAGCGGAGCGTCAAGGCCTAGATTTTGCAGCCGAGCCTTCACCCAGTAAAAAGCGGCGAGCCATCGGGTTCAAACGAATGATTCCGATGGATGCCACGCAACAGGCACAGATCAGCAGTGCGATCACCATCTTTCCTGGCACACTGTAGGGAGGGAGGGGGTGTCCAGATTTCTGAGCGGCGAATTCAATGACTTCAATCCATGCGTGATGCATGAGATAGATGCCATAGGAGCAACTCAATAGAGTGAGCAAAGTTTTGGAGAGCGACTTTGAGGAGATCGCAGGCAGAGCCAAGGCAAAACTTGCTGCGGCGTAACCAGCCAAAGGCTTCATATACATCGAGTCCAGCCAGGGCTTTTCCGTGAGGGTGAGGAATAACAAAGCACCGCCAATCGCCGCACTTAGAACGCCCTTGAGCCATCTCCAATCGAGACGTTGGACTTTCCCAAGCAGGACAGCAGCTGCTACATAAAGGCAGCTCATTTCAACGGCATGATCGAAGCCAAAATAATGCCGGACAGAGCCCACGTAGGAAAACAAGAGTGAGGCTGCAATCAGGGTGCCTCCCAAGACATACTTCTGACCTGACAACTGACGTAAACCCAGGAGCAAGGCCTGACATGTCAGCAAGAGAGGGATGAAATACATCTGTACGGCACTCTCCCCGTAAAAGGCGGCTCCGATAAGATCAGCGTGGAGCGACTCGCCTTGAAAGGCGTGCTTGGCTCCGCGCATGCCCAGATAGGCAAGGGTCCAAAACAGGTAAGGAAGTAACAACCGATGCAGATGCAACTCATGCAGCTTGGACCATGAAAAGGAACCTGAGCGATTCTGCTTCCGATCAAAGTAAAACAGTCCGATGACGATGAAGAACGGAACGCAAAAAACGTTGAACGAACCCCCGAGCCATTCGGCATGAGGTTGGTTGGGAGCCAGATGAATGATAACGACCCCAAAGGCAAAAAAGAGCCTCCAAAGATCTAGGGTGACATTGCGCTGAGCATCCATCCGTTTTAGAAAAGGGGGGTGCGATAGCATCCTCTTTCTTCAAGAAATGGACCCCCGCATCTCATCCTCTAGATGCCTTTGCAGACGAGGCAAGGAGAAACCCTTGCGGAGACTCGTGGCGGTGAAAAGCGACGATTTAAAAGCCAGGAGCTGGCAGGGGACTGCAAACTCCTGGCGTGACTGGCATCAACCCAGATCAAAGAGCAAGCCCTCGGTTTCTCCGGACGAGGTCAGGGTCAAGGTGCCTGCATCCTCCGTGCTGAGGGCATCGCCTGGGTTCAGGGTCTGACCGTTGGCGGTGACTTGACCTCTGATGAGCTGGAACCACACCCCACGACCGGTTTTCACCTCGTGAGTGACTTGAGCCTCATCCTCCAAGCGCACACGATACACCTCAGCATCCTGGTGGATGACCGCGGAGTTTTCACGTCCGTCGGGGGAGATGACCAGCACCTTGGGTTCCTTCTCCAAAGCAGGATCAGGATGCCATTCGGTGTAGCTGGGCACGAGACTGCGAGCCTGGGGCTGGATCCAGATTTGCAGGAAATGGGCCGGGTCTGAGCGGGAGGGGTTGAACTCACTGTGCAGCACCCCTTTACCAGCGCTCATGAGCTGGATCTGTCCAGGTTTCAGCTCGCGGCCGTTGCCGAGGCTGTCCTTGTGGGCCAGGGAACCCTCCAGCACGTAGCTGAAGATTTCCATGTCCCGGTGCGGGTGTGTGGGGAAACCTCCACCGGGGGCAACTCGATCTTGATTGATCACTCGCAGACTGCGGAAGCCCATGTGAGCGGGATCATAGTAGTCGGCAAAGCTGAAGGTGTGGTGGCTGTCCAGCCAGCCGTGGTCGGCGTGGCCTCGTTCGTGGGATTTGCGAATTTGGGTTTTCATGACAGCGGCATCTTGCTCTGAATCGGGCGGCATGACCAATGCGGCGGTTTTAGCCTGAGACTACATCTTGGGTATGCTGGGGCGATCCGGTGGTTGGAAGGACGGACCGCTCCGCTCGGACTTGTAATCCCTGGTGGACATGCTTAGAAGAAGGCCGAATCTTCTCCCCCTCATGCCTTCTTTGGAGCTTCGCCCCTTGCGTTCATTCATCGCCGCTGCCGAGGATGGCAACATCAGCCGTGCGGCGGCGCGTCTGCATCTTACTCAGCCGGCGCTCAGTCGCCAGATCAAGGGTTTGGAGGATGAAATGGGCGTGCCTCTGCTGGAGCGTGGAGCCCACTCCTTCAGCCTCACTCCGGCGGGTGAGCTGCTGCTACGGGAAGGCAAGATCTTGATTGAGCGTGCCGATCTGTTGGAACAGCGTGTGCGTGCCACCGCCAAGGCCCAGACGATACGCATTGGCTACTCGCCGTCACTCACCGCCGGTATCCTATCTCCAGCCATGGAAGCCTTCACTCAAGTGCACCCAAAAGCGCGCGTGGAGCTTTTCGATCTCACCACGAATGAGATGGTGGATTCCCTGCAAAAAGGGTCTCTCGACATTGCCTTGACCGTGCCGCCCCTGAAGGACATCCCCGATATCACCTGGACCACTGTGCAGCAGCAATCCTGGCGGGTCGCGATGTCGCGGCAGCATCCATTGTTAGGTAAAAAGGTACTGGAGCCTCAAGATCTCAATGAGCAACGGCTCGTGGTCTATAGCCAGAAGGAGTATCCCGATTACTGGGCTGCCATCGGCGGCTGGTTCCGCCAGCAAAAGATCAATGCTCGCATTGCCAGTGAATGTGATGGCATCACCAGTCTCATCTCCGCGGTGGATGCGGGCTTGGGCATCGCCCTCGTGGTGGAGCATACGGCCTGCCTCATTCCCGAGCGAGTGGTTTTGAAAACGCTGAAACCTCAGCCCGAGCCGGTGAGCATTGCGGCTGGAATGCTCGATCGTCTGAAGCATGACAAAGTCCTGGCGGTCTTTGTCGAGGAGTTGAAACGCGCAGGGACGATGGATCTGCACCTGCGACACACCAAAGGATAGCCCTAGCATGCCAGTGCTGGAAGCCATTTACATCGCTCCGGCGCGGGGGCAGCCCATGCAGCGGGTGGAAAGGGTGGTGGCTATGGCTGGGCAAGGACTGGTCGGGGATCGCTATGCCGCAGGGCTGGGATATTACTCGGGTCGCTATGACTGCGAGGTGACTTTGATCGAAGCCGAGGTTCTCGAATCCGTAGCTGGCGAGGATCATTTGCCAGTGTTAGAGGGCCAACATCGAAGGAATTTGGTAACGCGTGGTTTGGACCTCCGCTCTCTCCAAGGCCAGCGCCTCAAGATTGGAGAAGTGCTGCTGGAATACCATCGTCCCCGGCCCCCCTGTGACTACCTCCAGCGGATCACCCAGCCCGGCATGACCAAGGCCCTCGGGCGTGGTGCGGGGATTGGCATGCGAGTGATCTGTGGTGGATTACTGAGAGAAGGGATGGTGATCAATGTGGAGGAAACTGCCTCTTTCACACGGTGGTTACCTTGATCGCCTTGGTGCCATGGATGACATGCGATGGCGGGTATTAAAACCTTTGCTAAGATTAAATTTGGCATGCCGATCTGACTGGCAGATGATGGTTGTGGAAGCTGTCGTTTGAACGGAAAGATACCCCACCAAAGGGCAGATGTCGGTTCGAGTCCGGCCGGCTTCTGGCCGTGGTCCAAAGGAAAGACACCTGTTTGCCAAGCAGGGGATGTGGGTTCGAGTCCCACCGGCCTTTTTATTCTTTTGATGGCTCATGAGCAGTTCCAAAACCTTCAGCCAAGCCGAGTGGGATACCTGCATCAAAGTATTGCAGGTGTTGTCGCGTGACCCGGATGCTGCATTGGACGTCATGACCCTCAAAGGGTTGGTGACCAAGCTGTCTCGGGATGCCAAAAAGCGGCAACGAAATGAAGCGGCTACTCAGGACCGGCAGTTAATCTCCCAAACCCGCCTCTGGCAGGCCAATGCGGAGGCTAATCATCCGGTGCTTCCTATGGCGACATCATCTGTGGCAGATCAGGCATCGAATAGCGTGGGTAGGCTGCATGCACCCCGGGCGTGTTATGTCTGTAAAGGGCCTTTCAGCCAGGTTCATCATCACTATCATATGCTGTGTCCGCCTTGTGCGGAGATCAACGAGGCTCGGAGATCGGCGCGTGTGGATCTGTCAGGCCGCACGGCCTTGATCACTGGAGGTCGGATTAAAATCGGTTGGCAGCTTGCTCTTCGGCTGTTGCGTGATGGTGCTCGGGTCATCGTCACCACGCGTTTTCCTCATGATGCAGCACTGCGGTTTGCCAAAGAGATGGATTGTCAGGACTGGCGAGACAGGCTGGTGATCCATGGACTGGATTTTAGGAATGTGACGGGGCTGGAGAACTTCATCCGTCATTTGTTGGAGACAGAGTCTGCGCTCGATATCTTGATCAACAATGCGGCGCAGACCATTCGTCGGTCACCGGCTTTTTATGAGCACTTACGGGAAACGGAGTTGGTGCCCTTACCCGCGCATGTGCCTACTTGGGTAAGTTCGGGATTCGGCCAACTGGCTGCGCCTGCTTCAGAAACCTTGGCCGCTATGCCCCAAGATGCATTGCCTTGGCTGCCCGCGAAAATGCTGGATGCAGATGGTCAGCAGGTGGACCTCACTCCAACGAATAGCTGGACGGCGCGTGCCGGAGATGTCTCGACGGCAGAATTGCTGGAGGTGCTGCTGGTCAGTCAGAGTGCGCCCTTCTTGTTGGCCAGCCGATTGCGTCCGCTGATGCAGCGCAGCTCTTTTTCGCCCCGGTTTGTGGTGAATGTCTCTGCCATGGAGGGGCAGTTTAATCGTCCGAGTAAGACTGCCTCGCATCCTCATACCAACATGGCTAAAGCGGCGCTGAATATGTTTACTCGGACGAGTGCACAAGACTTTGCCACTGATGCCATTTGGATGAACAGTGTGGATACGGGGTGGGTCACTGATGAGAATCCGTTTCCCAAAAAGACACGCATTCTCAGCGAGCAGCATTTCATTCCGCCTCTGGATGCGGAGGATGGTATGGCACGAGTTTATGATCCGATCATTCGCGGGACCACTCAGCCTGATGTGCCGTGTTGGGGAAACTTTTTCAAAGACTATCAGCCCTATCCTTGGTGATCTGTTTGTTCTTGCGCTTTGTCTGTCATGTCTGCAGCTCCGTCACCCTTGCATTGTCCGCATCCTCAACCTCTTGCCACGCCGCCTTATGGTGTCGATGAACTGCAGCCGCTGCTGGGGTTTCTGCGGGAGCAAAAGCCAGTGGATGAACGCATCACCTTCCCTCGCGGCACCGTGCAGCCGGATGGTCGGCTGGACATGTGCAAACAGAATCTGGGCGTGGTCGGTTGTCATGAACTGACACAGGCCTTGCGGGGGCATCCGCACCTCCGTAGCCTCATGCTGGGCACGGATGCCATTGGGGATCAAGGTGCCAGGGCGGTGGCGGTTTTGATGCCAACAACCCCGAACCTGCACACCGTTTATCTGGGGTGCAATGCCATTGGTTCTGAAGGTGTCAGCCATCTCGCCGCT
The DNA here is from genome assembly GCF_900167535.1 of Prosthecobacter debontii. Taxonomy (NCBI): domain Bacteria; kingdom Pseudomonadati; phylum Verrucomicrobiota; class Verrucomicrobiia; order Verrucomicrobiales; family Verrucomicrobiaceae; genus Prosthecobacter; species Prosthecobacter debontii. Next base: position 102,742 of record NZ_FUYE01000014.1, on the reverse strand, counting down.
GCTGTGATCGAGAGCCCGCAGGTGCAGTCCCTCTGGATGAAACGCAACCCCATCGGGCCTCTAGGGATCAGGCGCTTGGCGGACATGCTGAAGGATGCACCTCATCTGCGGACGCTGGATCTCGTCCATACGCAGATGGACTTGGACTCCTTGGAATACCTGATGGAGGCTTTGGTGGCTTCTCCTGGTGTTGAGCGTCTTTATCTGGGCGGGAATGTCTTGGACTCACGAGCTGTCTTGAGCTTGAAGCGCCTGTTGGAAAGGCCCGGCAAACTCATCGGCCTTTATCTCAATGTGAACAGACTAGAGGATGCTGGTTTAGAGGTGCTCGCCGAAGGGCTTCTGCACAATACGACGCTGCGCGAGTGCGGCCTCGGCAGCAATGGCTTGAGCCCGGTGGCTGGTGATATCTTGGCTCCGGTGCTGCGATCTCATCCGACTCTGGAGCGTTTAGAACTGGGGCGCAGCTCGAGCACCAAGGTTTTGGGAGCTTCGCCCAATGCTCTTGGGGATGGTGGTGTGAGATCACTCGCCGAGGCCTTGCCGTCGGCTTCTGTGCTCCGTCATCTGGAACTCGATGGCAATGGCATCACGAGCCAGGGGCAGGCGGCACTGGCTGAGGTGATCCCCCAGAGCCGCCTCGTCAGTCTGAAAATCGAATTTCCTTCTCCGGCTTTGCTGAAAGCCTTGGCAGATAACCTCGCTCAATATGGTAGCCCAATCATGCCCGAAGAACTGGCGATGATTCGAAGCGTGTATCGTTAGAGGTGGCAGCTAAACGCTCTGTTGTGGTTTGACGACGGCTGTCCCTCACTCAGCTTCCTTCATCTCTTTCAGCATCTCCAGCAACTGATCGGTGAGGAGGGTGGCGGCATCTTCCTGAACGCGGTTGGTGCCTAACCAGGTTTCATATCCGCCGAGGGCATGCTGTTCTTGAGTGGGGAGGTAACCGTGCCTTCCATTGGCTAGGCCGATGACCATGGTTTGGGCAAAGGGGCTGCGCTTTTTGAGATCGAGGCCGATTTCGACGAAGGTCTCAAAGGGGATGCCGCAGATGGCGTAGTCGCCGATGCGAATGGCCTGTACGATGACGGTGACGGTTTCTTCGGGATTCTCCGCCGCGTTGACGATGTTACGCGCATAGTTCTGGGCCAAACGAGGCAGTTGCTCGATCGCGTTTTTGTCTTTAACCGCGAGTACAGCCTGGGCTTCGGCCACCTGTTGGGCGGTAGGTTTCCGATACTTCAGGGTGACGGATCGCTGGCGCATATCCAGCGTCAGGCCTGGGGTGTGTTTGCCGATCTTTTGATGGGCTAGCCAGGCGGTGTCGGCGGCTTTCTGAGCGACGATGCGGATTTGCTCGAAGGGCTCGCGCGGAGGCCGCACGACGCCGAAGGGGATGTTGTTGATATCGCCGGAGGTGCCGTTGGACATCATGGCGACAAAACCCTCGCCACCGCGGACACGGGCGGGCATGAGCCGAGCAAATTCACCGAAGTAATCGGCGGACATTTCACCCGCAGGTGCTCCACCGACATAGTGCAGGGAGTAGTTGGCAAAAAGGGCGAGCGGTTTCCGCTTGGCGTCTTGAATGGAGAGGATGGTGATGTCGGGATCCGTGGGGCCTGCGGGACGTTCGATGACTTCAGGGCTGGTGCCGGGATTGGTTTTCACCTTGTCTAGGCGCCCAAAGGGATTCAGCGGCATTTTGCCCTCTTTGACATACCAGCGGCGGTTGAAGACCTCCTCGGGCAGGGGATGGGCGGCCATGCCTACCTGAGCAGGCTGTCGTGCCGCGTGAGCTTGGATGATGGCTTCGGAGGCACCGTGAACGAACTTTTGATAATAGCGTGAAGCCATCTCGCTGCGGGTATTCAGGGAGGGGCCGCTGTGGGTATGGGTGGAGCTGATCAGCATCTTCTCCACGGGGATGCCGGTCTTCGCCGAGGCTGCGGCTTTGACTTCATCCAGCACATCGGGACCCGCACCCAGATTATCCACCACCATCAAGGCGAGTTGAGTTCGGCCATCGCTCAAGACCAAGGCGCGAGCATGAAAGGGATCGTGGGCTTTTTGGGCCATGTTCGCATTGAATCCCCCCGGCATGTTCATGGGAAACTCCTCGGGGGTGATGTCCACCGCCGCCGCACCGGCTTCCAGCACGGGTTTCTCGGCGGAATAGCAGAGGGGCGATAGGGCAAAAGCCAGGAGACTGCACCAAAGGAGATGTTTCATCGAGGTGGTTGGTTGACGGTGGGTTGGGCCAGTGACGCGTTTCACTGCGCAGCGGGCGTCATCAGAAAGGCCAGCAGATCCCGCAGCTCGGCATCGGTGAGCGAAGCGACAAGGCCCGGGGGCATGAGGGAGGTTTTGAGCTCGGTGCGACTGAGGATCTCATGCTTCTTAAAGGTGCGTTCTTTGCCCGTGATATCGCGATACACTTCCGTATCTGAGGAGCGTAGGAGGATGCCGATGAAGTCGGAGCCATCGGCCAGCTTGAGCTGGATGGGATAAAACTGCGGAGCCACTTCTCGCTGAGGTTCTAAGATGCTGCGCAGGATGGCGGTGCGATCTCCCTGGGCGGCGACGAAGGTTAAGTCCGGGCCGACGATATTCCCCCGGCCCGTGTGGCGATGGCAGCTCGCACAGAGGCCGATCTTGGGATGGAAAAACAGTCGGCGTCCGGCCTCCACATCCGCCTGACCTGGGAGTGAGTCCAACAAGCGCAGCCACGCGGTGGTGTCGCTGAAAGGGGGGCGCAGGGGATTCAGCGCGAAGAGTTTGTCATGCGTGGTGAAACGCAGCGCACGCTGGGCCTCCTGCTGGATGGCGGGCTCTTGATCTCCGGCCAGCTTCACCACGAGGTCCAGGTCTTCGGGCCTTGGGGAGATGGAGAGCGCGGCAATGGCGGTGAGCCGTGGGGGCAGAGAGAGAGCAGGGTTCGCGGCGATCTCGGCCAACACGGCATAGGCCTCGGGCGCGTTGCGGCCCGCGAGGCACTGCGCCACCTCGGCGGTGAGGCGGGGTTGGTTCAGAGCCAGGAGTTCCTTGAGCAAAGAGATGGTTAGGCTCTTGTGCGTGGGAGGCAGCAGACGCAGGGCGTAGGAGCGGATGAGCGGTGGTGAGGCGGTGTCTTGCACTCGGGCCGCGAGGACATCGGGACTGGTCACACCTGCCTCGGGTTCACCACGCAGGGTGTTCCAGGTGGCGAGGGCGGCTTCAAAGAGGCGGTAACTCAGATCCGGCTTCGTCAGCAGGTGCTCCACATCGGGGGCAAAGCTCTTCATGTCCGCATCGGAGATCCAGCGCAGGCATTCAAACTGAACCTCAGGGTTTGTGCTACCTAACAAGGACCGTGCCCATTTTTCATCGTTGAAGTCGGCTTGGCGGAGCGCCACCACGGCCCACGGTTGATCCTCGGCGGGCATGGCTTGCACACTCTCGGGGGTCCAGTCTTTGCTGCTGCGGGCTAGGGCGGTGAGGGCGGCATCGCGGATGTAGGGGTCGCTGCCTTTCGCCCAGCCCATGAGCTGTGCGAGCTCGGGCGTCTCTTCGCCAGAGCGGAGCTTTTGTGCCAGGGCAGTGGCTTCATTGTGGGGATCGGTCAGCGGTTTGATCCAGGTGGCAAGTTTTGGGTCCACCTCCAGCTTCCAAAGTCGTCCTCGGCCATGGATGGGATAGGAGCTGAAGACCCAATCCGTGAGATACAGCGTGCCATCGGGACCGCGCGCCATGCCGACCGGGCGGAAGAAATCGCTGCCATGCAGAAGCTCGATCCGCTCGGCCCGATAACCCGCGCCCTGGCGGGTGAGGGGGAAGTAATCCAGGCGATGATCGCTCCAGGAGGGGATCAGCACGCCGCCACCGAGATCCAGGATGGAACAAGGGCCTTCACCGCAAGGATGCACCATCCCGAGTGTCCCCCGCAGTTCACCGTTCCAGGCCACAAAGGGGTGCACTGCGGCATTGCCATAGGTGCGCTGGTAACCGTAGTCGGCCCCTTCCACGATGTGCAGGAGACGACAGGGAGGACGGCTACCGGGATCATTCTCGGCGGCAAAGATTTCCCCCGCTTTGGTCACTCGCAGGCCAAAGGGATTCCAAAAGCCACGGGCAATGCGACGCAGTCCCTTTCCATCAGCGGCGCAGCGGAAGATTCCGCCCTCGCCACGGCCCGTGAGGCGGGTGCCATCCTGGCCGATCAGGGTCCATTCTTTGGCAAAGTTTTCTCCCAGCGAAAAGACCAAACCACCATCGGGATGCCAGGCCATGCCGCTGAGGCCGTTGTGCGGGTAATCCTCCACCGTCTCTAGGCGGGCCAGTGTCTCCTCCACATCGCCCATGCCGTCGCCATCGCTGTCCTTCACTCGCAGGATGCGGGAGCGCTCGGCCAGATACAGCCAGCCATCGGGGCCGTGCAGCAGATTCATCGTCGCCTCGGTGCGGTTGTAAAAGACGCGCCGGTTCTTGCCCTCGGCATCGAAGATGAGGATCTCATCCTTGGCGGGGCCGGGGTAGTTGGCGGGGCGGAAGTGGGTGTGGCAGGCGATCAACCAGATTTGGTCCTTGGCATCCACATCGATGCCAGTGGGGGTCACCAAGTCAGGATGCTCCGCCAGCAGCGTCATTTTCACCCCGGGCTGGAGGATCTCGATGGCCGGAGCAATCTCCGCTGGCACCTCCGGCATTGTCGGCGGGCCTGTGCGCGCGGCAAAGGCGGAGGGCGCGGTCAGCAAGAGAGAAAGCAGAGGCAGCAGACGCAAACGAAACATGCTTAGATAAACGCCCGCAAAGCGCATCTCTCCACAAAGAAATGTCATTCCAGCGAAAGCATCACAAAAACACCAGCGGGCGTTGGTGATGATGTTGAAAAGAAGCCGCTTCAGACCGTTCTATCCTGCCATGCTATCTCGTGCACTTGCTCTGACTTTCCTCGGCTTCAGTCTCGCTTCTCTTCAGGCGGCGGAGCCGGAGGTTCGTATCGAAAAGAACATCCCCTACCTGCCTGCGGATCGGAAAGAAAAGGCCGATCTCTATCTTCCTCCCACGAATGAGCAGAAGCATCCCGGCGTGGTGATCATCCATGGCGGGGGCTGGACCAGTGGCATCAAGGATGCGGCGCGTGAGATCAATATCGGCACCACCCTGGCCTCTCACGGGTATGTCTGCATGAGCATCGACTACCTGCTGCACGACTCCAAGAGTGAGCAACCCTGCTGGCCGCAGAATCTGCATGACTGCAAGACGGCCGTGCGCTGGCTGCGAGCCAATGCCGAGCGCCTGCATCTGGACCCGGATCACATCGGTGTCATCGGCGGCTCCGCTGGCGGGCACCTGGCCAGCATGGTGGGCGTGACCCAGGCTAAGGATGGCCTCGATCCCGCAGGGCCTTATGGCGAGTTCTCCTGTGCGGTGAACTGCGTGGTGGATATGTATGGCCCGGTGGATGTCGCCGCATGGAAAGACGTCTCCGCCCTGCGCACGACCCGCGCGGCCAATCCAGCCCTCTACAAGCAGTTTACCGTGTCCACCTATCTGGATAAGAACGATCCACCTTTCCTCATCCTCCATGGCACCGCCGATAAAACGGTGGATGTGAGCCAATCCGTGGCATTTGATAAGGTGCTGACGGAGCACGGCATCGAGCATCACCTGGAGATCATCCCCGATGCGCCTCACACCTTTCATCTCCAGCCGAAACAGAAGGACCTACGCCCGCTCGTGCTGGCCTTTTTTGACAAGCATCTGAAGCCTGCGGCAAAGTGACCGCTTGCAGGTCCGGCGCTTCACGTTCAGAAAAGAGGCATGTCAGACCTTACCGATCGTCTTCAAGAGATTCGTCACCGCATTGCGGAGGCCGCGCAACGCTCAGGCCGCGTCGCCGATGCCGTGGATCTGCTGGCGGTTTCGAAAACCTATCCTGTCGAAGTCATCCAGGAGGCCGTCGAGGCAGGGCAGGTGATGTTTGGCGAGAACCGTGTGCAGGAGATCTTGCTCAAGCAGCCGCAACTGCCCGGACGTCTCCAGTGGCATCTCATCGGGCCTTTGCAGTCCAATAAAGTGCGCAAGGTGCTGCCTCTGGTGCAGATGATTCACGCCGTGGATAGCGTCTCGATCGCTCAGGACATCAATCGCATCGCGGGTGAGCTGGGCTTGCACCCCAAAGTGCTGCTGGAGATCAATCTGGCGGCGGAGTCTTCGAAGCACGGTTTCACACCTCAAGTGATCCGTGAGCAACTGGAGACCCTGTATGGTCTGGATCGCCTGTATATCCAGGGAGTCATGTGCATCCCGCCCTTTGATCCCGTGGCGGAAAAGACCCGCAAGTATTTCACTCAACTCCGGCAGATCCGGGATGAGCTGGAAAAGCTCGGTGGAGCCCCGCTCCCGGTGCTCTCCATGGGCATGAGCCATGACTTTGACGTGGCCATTGAAGAAGGGGCCACCATCGTCCGCGTCGGCAGCGCCATCTTTGGTTCGCGTGCGGCCAAGGCGTGAGGGAGGAAGCCAAAACGTGGGCTGGATGTGTTTGGCGCAAACAAGCTGGGTTGCCTGATTCCATTTACCTTCGCCAAACGATCCGGCTGTTTGGGGAAGGTTGTTAGCGCTAGACCATGCGCGCGTTCAAAGAAGCCGGATCGTTCGGCGACGAACCCACAACTGACAGCCAACTTGGATACGCCGAACACATCCGGCCTTGTATGTTGAGGGCAAGAGCCTCACCCTAAAATCGCCTCGGTCATGCGCAGGGCTTGAGCGTTGGGCTTCACATCATGCACTCGAAAGATGCGGGCACCGAGTTCGCGGGTGTGGGAGGTGAGCGCGACCGTGGGCCAATCTCGGTCTTCCACGGCTTCGCTTTCCAGCAGTTGTTTGATCATGCTCTTGCGTGACACGCCCACCAGCACGGGGCGTTCTTGGACGGTCAACTTTGGCAGGGCCTGCATGAGCGTGGCATTGTGCTCCAGAGTTTTACCAAAGCCGAAGCCGGGGTCGAGGACGATGCGCTGGGGCGCGATGCCTTGCTCCTCCAGCACGCGTAGGCGCTCTTCAAAATAGGCACACACCTCAGCGACGACATCGGCATACTGCGGCTGCTGCTGCATGGTGCGTGGGGTGCCGATCATGTGCATGACCACGAGGCCCGCATCGGTCTCAGCGGCCACTCGCGACATCATGGGATCTCCCCGCAGGCCGGTGACGTCGTTGATGATATCGGCCCCGGCATCCAGCGCGGCACGGGCGACGCTGGCCTTCATGGTATCAATCGAAATGAGCGCCTGGGTTTGTGACCTCACGGCATGGATCACGGGCAGTACGCGTTTGAGTTCATCCGCTTCGGAGACGGGCTCGGCTCCTGGGCGGGTGGACTCGCCCCCGATGTCGAGAATGTCAGCCCCCTCTGTTGCGAGCTCCAGGGCATGTTCCACTGCCCGGCCAGTATCGTGATAACGTCCGCCATCGGAAAAAGAATCCGGCGTGACATTGACGATGCCCATGACCAGGCCGCGCTGGGTGAGGTCATGCTCCTTGCCGTGGATGCGCCAGATGAATTTCATGAGTCGGCAGTTCAGACGAGATGCCGCCGAATCACAAGACGCTTTTCAGCAGCCGTGTCAGATTTGCCCCGGCGCTCTGGCCCACACTCACCACCTCGGCGTGGTGCAGCGTCTGGTCCTTGAGCCCTGCCGCCCAGTTGGTCAGCATGGAGATTCCGGCCACCCGCATGCCCAGAGCCCGTGCCTGGATCACCTCCGGCACGGTAGACATGCCCACCGCATCCGCTCCCAGCGTGCGCATCATGCGGATCTCCGCCGGAGTTTCATACTGCGGGCCGAGCGTGGCCGCATACACCCCCTGATGCAGTGTGAGATCGAGCTGGGTGGCGGCTTGCAGAAAGGCCTCGCGCCAAGCTGGATCATACACTGCGCTCATGTCATGAAAGTTCGGTCCGCCTAACAAAGGGGAGGTGCCGAGGAGATTCAGATGATCCGTGATCAGCATCAGATCCCCCACACCAAACCCGGCATTGATCGCCCCCGCGGCATTGGTGAGGATGAGCTCCTTCACTCCGAGTGAATGCAGAAAGCGGATGCCCGCCGTGACTTCATAAGCGCTGAGACCTTCATACAAATGCCGTCGCCCCTGCGCCACCACCACAGGCCGGTTTTTGACTTGCGTCAGCACAAATCGCCCCGCATGACCCGGCACGGTGGAGGCGGTCAAACCCGGCACCTCCGCATAAGACAATTCCGCTTCAATACCCAAGGACTCAGCCACTTCCCCCAAGCCAGAGCCGAGCACGATGGCAACTTCAGGACGGGCATTTTCAAAGGCGGTCAAAGACATGGCCGGATCAATGCCCCTAGCGTTTGGGAATGCAATCGTGTCTTGGGTTTCGTGCACAAGATGCTTGTGAACCCCTAATAGGCACTAATGCGCTAATGATTTCTGTGGTCCAATCATCAGTGCCCATCAGTGGTTTGAAAAGTTGATTTCAAGAGCACTTTTGAATCAACACCGATGCGCCATTGGAAGGTCGTCGCGTTCTTGGATTAGGCTCCAACTTCGGCAGGTGCATCCCCGCGCACATCATAGCGCAGTTCCACCAGACCTGTGCCGAGTTGCTTCACCGCCGTCAGCTTGAAGGCGCGGGTGGCATGCCGTGGGAACAGAGGCTTGCCCTTGCCTAACGTCACCGAGCCCACCTGCACGATGATTTCATCGAGCAGACCCGCATCGTAAAACTGCCCTGCCAGCCCACCGCCACCCACGACCCACAGATTTTTGTCCCCAGCCGCGGCTCGCATTTCCTCATGCACCGTTCGCACATCGCCTTGGACAAAACGGAGATCTGCTCCTTCGATCTTGGGCAATTCACGACTGGTGAAAACCCACGTTGGTTGGGTATAGGGCCAGGGTGAGCCGACCTCCGCCACGACCTGCTCCGCATTCCGCATCATCCATTCATAAGTCCCTGAGCCCATCGCCAAGGCACCGACCCCAGCAATGAATTCTGGATAGGTCGTCTCATTCACATCGCCCAGGGGGAAGAGCCACTCCAACGAATCATCTTCCGTGGCAATGAATCCATCCAGACTGGTGGCGGTGTAGTATTGGGTTTTCATGGGGCGGTGGAAAGGAGACGGAAAACCGATGTTCGCCAGTGTCTATTCGGGGTTCGAATGGCTTCACCTCGCGCGCCGACTGCGACAGGCATGAATCAGCCCCGTTTGCAGGAAGGGTGCGGGTGGTTCAAACCCTGCATCGGCAATAATAGAGCGGACTTCTTCAGGCGGGATCATCGCCACTTCACGACCGTAAACGACACGTAAGTTCTCGACATTCTCGGCAGGCACATCGGCCTGCCGCATGAGGGCCATCCAGATTTCGAGATCCTCTTGATAGCCTTGGGAAGGCAAGTCTCCCGCCAGATCGGCACTGACCAGCAATCCATTTGGAAGCAGGCGCTCGGCGATGGCGCGGTAATACTGAACTCTTGCCGCACGATCCACGATGAAGTGAGACACCAGCAGGGAAGTGGCCGCATGAAAGGGCTCGGTCGCAGGCAGGGTATTCAGATAGCCTTCATGGAACTCGCATCGCTCGGCAATCCCTGCCGCCTCGGCTTTCCTCCGACACAGCGCCAGCATGGGGGCAGAGGGCTCCACGGCCGCGAAATGCCAGCCTGGAAACATGGAGGCCAGCTTGAGAATCTCTGCCCCGGTCCCGGCTCCCACACAGAGAATGCGAGCGTCAGCGGGTAGAGGATCAAAGACGGCGCAGATCAAGAGATGCAGCGCATCTCGGAGAGGGGCGGTTTTCTCAAAGCGCTTATCGTATTGCGCCGCGTGGTCTTCGGTGAAAAAAGCAGCAGGATCGGTCTTGGACATGCGAGAGATCGGAGAGTTGGGGAAAGTGACTCTACGTTTCGTGATTCGTCGCTGGTTGATCTTGTGATAACCATGCGACGGAATCGTTTAATGGGAGTCATGCTGCGGATAGGGCAAAAGGGCAGGCCCTATCCAATAGATCCAAGCGAGTCCTGCAAAGACACTCGCGCATCCGGCCCATCCTAAAGATTTCAAAGTGCCATGTCGTGCATGGAATCGGGTCATAGCAAAGACGGAAAGAAGCGGATAGATGAGCATGAAGATGGGCAATGCTAGGTGATGAAACCCGAGTATCTCAGAGAGCTTGGCCTCGTCAGACATCGACCCATCGACAATCACTTTGAGCCACCGCAGACTCGCCATTCCAAACGCGGTAAAGATCCAATCCACGGGTCTGATCAAATCACTTGGCATCCGATTCCTCCACAGCAGCCACCCCATGCTGAGGGAAGCCAAGGTGAGTTCGATGATGGGACCCGCCAGGATGACCCAAGCCAATTTCTGGCCGAGAATTTGCATGTCTGCGGACGACAGCAACATTTGGTCATAGCATAGCTTTGGGTGAGCCCCCAGGGAAAGAGCTGTGCTGTAATGAGCCAGCTCATGGGTGAGAATCAGCAGTGGCATAAAGACCGCTGTGATACCAATGGCGAGGAGGTCATTTTTTCTTGCCATAGATGGGTGATCCGTTAGCTCGATCAGCGGGCCAGGGCAGTCTTGAATTCCTCCAGGGTCATACCCGCACTGGGATCATGATCCAGCTCTGCATCTCGCTGCATGGCCTCTGCAATCTCCTCATCGAAGATGGCGCGCTGAGCTTCAGGAAGCTGGAACGCTTGTGCTTCGAGTTCAATGAACCTTGCCATCTTGGCAAGATGATGAACTCATCCGCAGAAATTAGCAACCTGCGGCTTGAGGTCCACGAATCGCTCCACTCAATTCCTCATAAAGCGCCTGCACCTTGGGCATCGCTAGACCTGCGGCCGCTGCTTGGCGCACGGGCTGTCCCCAGATGGCTTCGAGTTCCACTTCACGACCTTCGAGGTAATCGATGAGTGAGGAGGGCTTGTAGGCCTGCATGGTGCGGGTGCGCTCGATCATGTCGTGGACGAGGCCTTCTGGGAGTTGATGGCCGAGCGCGGCGGCGGTCTGAATGATCTCGGTCATCAGTTCACGAACGCGGTTTTCCAGCGTGGGATCAGCCAGGATGGCGGCGGTATCGATGCCTCCGGCGGCAATGGACAGTCCGTTGAAGGGGATGTTCCACACCAGCTTCTGCCAGCGTGCTGCAGCGAGGCTTTCGACGACTTGGCAGTCAATCAGACTGTCTCGAAACGCCTGGGCGATGGCGTGGGTGCGGGGAAGAGGAGCGCGGGTGTGTTCCCCCAGATTGATGCGGCCTTGAGCCAGATGATGAATGACCCCTGGGGCGAGGCGATTGATGCAGACGAAGCACAATCCACCAAGCACGCGCTCCGCACCGAAGTGCTCGGCCAAGAACTCTTCATTGCCCAAGCCGTTTTGCAGCGTGAGCAGCAAGGTTCCCTCATGAAGAAGCGGCGGGATGAGATCGAGCAGAGCTTCATTGGCCGTGACCTTGAGGGCGATGATCACCAGATCACACGGACCGATCTCCTCAGGGCTGCGATGTGCGTTCACCTTCAGCTGGACGTCGCCCTGCGGACTGGTGATCTGCATGCCCTCGCGGGTGACGATTTCATAGTCACTGCGCATGAGAAAATGCACATCGTGTCCGTGCTGAGCCAATCTGCCGCCATAGTAGCAGCCCACGGCTCCAGCCCCGATGATGGCAATGCGGCCTAACGAAAAGGAATGAGAAGAGGCAACCACGGAAGATTCAGAAGACACGGAGGTGGGAGGTTTTGGAGAAACAAATATTCCGTGAGGCCATGTCATGTCTGACACGGAAGTGCAATTCACTCGGATGGAGAAGCGGTGGGCCAAAGACCCAGATTCGTGAGAGCTTCGACACGTTCGGCCCGAGTATTGAAATAGAAGTGAGCATCAATGGGATGGAGTTCACCGTTGGTGTCTAAAATGACATTGTTCTCATGCAAATCATTGATGCACAGATGGCAGTTAAGGGAATCTCCAACCGTGAAACTCGGGATCAATGAGTTTGGAGATTCGTGATGCAGTCCCCTGGCTTCAAGTCCCTCTTTTAGAGCCGCCCAAGGTGGATGGACTCCTTCGACAAAAGGTTGTGAGACGACAATGTGAAGCCTTCCATCATAAAGATAAAAACCCTCCAGGTGGATGGAATCTTGGAAAAGGTAGTTTGAGAGAAGATGGTCCGTTCGATAGTCGAACAAGGATTCGGTGGCGACTGCCTGGACGTCGAGATCTTTGACGACGCGGTTTTGAGATAAGAAATGCGCGACTTTGTGTTCACTGCCACTGCGCATGGCATGCGTTGCCATGAAATCCCGGATGCCAGTTGGGTCCAGCCATAAGCCGGTGCTGCTGGCAAACTGGCTCAGGGCCTGGGTTTCATCGTCGCCTGCAGCGCCTGGACTTTTTCCAGGGTCATCGGGCCCTGATTGCTCAATTGCCGCTGCCGCGCTTCGGAGAAGACCTTGCGGACCTCCGAAATCGTCTTGGGCTTGGTGATAGGCACCTGGATCTTGGGCATAAGCAGCGAGCAATGCTCTAAGCTGCGATCAGAAACCCTGGAATCAAGCAAAAGGTTTTCACTGGGTGTGCTACCGCCTCCGTCGAAGTTCTGGTCTTTATGGAAGCCCTCTGTTTTGAGCAGTCGACGCGGCGGCGCTCTCGGTCAGAGCGCCCGTCTTGATTCATCGCTCGTGGAACTTACGCAATCAAATGCCCTGTGATTGGCTTGGCGAGCTCGGTTTTCACCGTGCTCACGAGATCCTCGATGGCGATGAGTTCCTGGCTGCGGCTGACGAGGTTTTTGATCGTGACCTGCGGGTATTCACCCCCGAAGACGATGGCGAGGCGGGCCTTCTGATTTTCAGCGGCTTGGAACTGCTTGCCAACCTTCTGGGAGCCGAAGCTGAAGTCCACGCGCACATTGGCGGAGCGAAGCGCCTGCACGGCAGCTAAGGCATGACCACGTTGGGCTTCATCGGCAATCACCACATAAGCATCCACGCCTTGCTGGGCATTCAGATATTCGGTGATGCCCATCTGGGCACCAGGAGTTTTGGAGAGTAAGATGCCAAGTACGACATCCCCCATAGCGAAGCCGGCGGCTGGCATGTCCACATGACCATCGCTCATCAGAGCGCAGAGCTTGTCATAGCGTCCACCACCCGCCACAGCACGCAGGCCATGCTTGAGATCGAAGACTTCAAACACGGTGCCGGTGTAGTAGGCCAGACCGCGCACGATGCTGGCATCGATCTTCACATAAGGCCAGAGACCCCGTGCGGTGAGATCCGCACGCAGGGCTGCGAAGGCTGGATGATCACCATCTGTGGAGGTCATGAAGGAACGCACCTCATCCAAGGTTAGGCCAATGGCGGTGAGCTTTTGGGCGGTCTCTTCAGGCTTGGCGCGTTCGATCTTATCGATGATCTGAAGGAAGGCCGAGCCATGTTCTTCCGCGATGCCTTTGTCCTTGAGGAAATCGGTCCAGATCTGGCGATTGCTCAGGCGGATGACGAAGTCTTCTTTAGAGATACCGAAGGCGAGCATCACATCGATGGCCAAGGCCACAAGCTCCGCATCGGTGCCTTGGCTGGCATCACCGAGGATGTCGGCATTGAACTGGATGAACTCACGCGTGCGGCCTTCCTGAGGCTCTTCATAGCGGAAGCAGGAGCCGATCTGGAACCACTTGATAGGTTTCTTGTAATCGCGATGACGGGTGGTGGCCATGCGGGCCAGGGAAGGGGTCACCTCAGGGCGCAGGGAGATTTCGCGCTCCGCTTTATCTTGAAAGCAGAAGAGCTGAGCCGTGATCTCATCACCGCTTTTTTTGCGGTAAAGGTCCGTGCTCTCCACGACGGGAGCTTCGTATTCGACAAAGCCGTAGCGGCGGGCGACGGAACGCCAGGTGTCGAAAATGTAGTTACGCAATGCGCACTCCTCTGGGAAGAAGTCGCGAAAGCCTTTGACGGTGCGGAAGGAGGCCATTAGAAGGGCCGGACACATGGCTGCCTGGGCTGCGAATTTCAACCGAAAATGAGTCCTACAGCTTTGTGGGATGCCCCATGCTGACTGACCTGTTGCTCCGAAACTTCCGCTGTTTTGAAGAATGCCGCGTCACGCTGCATCCTGAGATGACGGTCTTCATCGGGCGTAATGCCCAGGGGAAAACCTCTCTGATGGAGGCGGCTTGTGTGCTACTCCGGCTACAATCTCCCCGCACCAGCAATCGTGGTGAACTCATCCGCTTAGGTGCTAAAACCTTGCTGATCGAAGGCACGCTGGATGGGCATCGGCTGCGCTGTGCACAGTCCGCCTCGGTGCGCCGATTGGCGGTCGATGGTGCGGTGTGTGGTCGCTCCGCAGATTATCTGCAATCCAGCGGTCTGCTGGTGTGGATGGACCATCGCGATATGAATCTGCTGCGAGGTGGCGCAGAGCATCGGCGGCGTTATCTGGACTTCGCTGCTAGCCAGATGTTTCCTGACTATCTTAAGGCCCTGCGTGGTTATGAGCGTGCACTGAGAGGGCGTAACTATGTGCTCAAGCGTGATGCCGTTATCGCTTGGAAACAAGCTGATGCCTTTGCCAAAGTGATGGATGATTTCGCCCAGGTGATTATCGCCAGGAGACAGGAGTTGGTGGCGATCCTTCAGCCTCACGTCACCCGCATTCATGGAGTCTTAAGTGCTGGGGGCGAGGTTGGCGTAACGAACTATGCACCCAGTCTTATCGAGGGATCCTTGCTTGAAAAACTTGGGCTGTTGCGTGAGGAGGAACAGCGTCTGCGGCAGACCCTCGCGGGACCGCATCGGGATGATGTGGATCTCAAGCTCAATGACCTGGATGCGACCTCCTTTGCTTCAGAGGGACAGCAGCGCAGTATGGCGCTCTCTCTAAAAATTGCTCAGGCCCACGCCTTGGAACAGGTATCGGGCAACGCGCCACTTTTGCTCTTGGATGACGTATTTGGTGAGCTGGATGCGGATCGGCGCCGAGCGCTTCTTCAACTCCTGCCCACGGGCACTCAAAAGGTTCTCACCACCACGACGCTGGATTGGGCGCGGGGCGAGTCTCTCCCCGGACAGGTGTATGGGGTCGATAGGGCTCGGATCGAGCTCAAGTAAAACCTTTACGCCGCCTAAGTTTTAATCTTGTTTTTAAATATTGCGTATTGCAATACAATGACTGTCAGGAGTCGAAATTTCAATTTTCTCAGCGGGGATTCTTCCCTTGACCCTAAAAAAGCCCGCTCTTAATCTTCCGACAAGTTCAGGAGCCCCGTGGGTGGCGCTGCTTTTGTGATCTGAGAAAAGCCGGATTCCTTCCACTCCCCCACAGGGTCCGCTGCTACAATTTTCTCAATCTCAACATTTTCAGCTTCATCATGCTAGGCAAACTTTTCGGCTTTGTCGCCAACGACATCGGAATCGACCTCGGAACAGCAAATACTCTCGTTTACGTCAAAGATCATGGCATCGTGCTCCGAGAGCCGTCCGTGGTGGCGGTAAAATCCGGCTCCAATGAGGTGGTCGCCGTGGGGGATGACGCCAAGCGCATGCTCGGGAGAACGCCGGGTGGCATCACCGCCATCCGCCCCTTGAAGGACGGTGTGATCGCCGACTTCCGCGTGACTGAGGCCATGCTGCGTCACTTTATCAAGAAGGTCCAAGGCGGCGGTCGTAAGATGCGTGGCCCACGTGTGGTCATCGCGGTGCCCTCGGGGATCACCGAGGTGGAAAAGCGTGCCGTGAAAGAGAGTGCCGAGCAGGCAGGTGCCCGTGAGGTTTATCTGATCGAGGAACCCATGGCCGCTGCGATTGGCGTCGGTCTGCCCGTGCAGGAGGCTGCTGGGAACATGATCGTGGACATCGGTGGTGGCACCACTGAGGTGGCCATCATTTCTCTCAGCGGTATCGTTTACAGCCGCAGCGTCCGCGTGGCTGGGGATGAGCTGGATGAGGCCATCATCAACTACATGAAGCGTGCCTATAACCTCATGATCGGGGAGCGCACGTCTGAGGAGATCAAGCTGCGCATCGGTTCTGCTTTCCCGCTGGGTAAGGAAACGACGATGGAAGTGAAAGGGCGCGACATGGTGGCCGGTCTGCCAAAAACGATCACCATCACCAGCCAAGAGGTCCGTGAGGCCATGCTGGAGCCGCTGAATGCCATCATCGACGCCGTGCGCACCACTCTGGAGCGCTGCCCACCTGAACTTTCTGCCGACCTCGTGGACCGAGGTATCATGCTCGCCGGTGGCGGTGCCCTGCTGCGGGGGCTGGATAAACTGCTCCAGGAAGAGACGGCCCTCCCCGTGCATGTGGCTGAGGACCCTCTCAGTGCCGTGGGCGAAGGCACAGGCCGCGTGCTGAGCGAGCTGGAATTCCTGCGCAAGGTCAGCACCACGGACGTGTAAGGGAACTGCCATCGATGGAACCCCATCCTGCTCCGTTCACAGCGAGGCTGAAGGAATGAGGCGGAGTAAGATCAAAGGCTGAACCATGAAAAAGCTCAATATCCTGGCACTGCTGCTGTTCATCGCGGCGGTCGTATCCGTCTTCACGATGGATACGCCTGTGACGAGGGACATCCAGAGCCGGACGATGACGGTGCTCGCTCCATTCATCCACTCCAGTGCGGCGGTGGAGCAAAGTGTCAGCGGGGCGATTGCCTCCCCAGATGATCCACGCGAGCTGAAGCGCGAAACGGATCGGCTCCAGATTGAGGTGGAC
Organism: Prosthecobacter debontii; assembly: GCF_900167535.1. Taxonomy (NCBI): domain Bacteria; kingdom Pseudomonadati; phylum Verrucomicrobiota; class Verrucomicrobiia; order Verrucomicrobiales; family Verrucomicrobiaceae; genus Prosthecobacter; species Prosthecobacter debontii. The sequence goes on along the minus strand of NZ_FUYE01000014.1, from coordinate 85,980 downwards.
CGGCTGCGCATCATTTCGCAGAAGCACGCGCAGACACTGGAGGAAAATCGTAAGCTGCGGGACCTTCTTGAGTTCAAACAAGCTGCTCCTTTTAAGCTCACAGCAGCACGTGTGATCAAGCGTGTCTCCTCCACCTGGTGGAACAGCATGATCATTGACAAAGGGTCGCTGGACGGTTTGGCGACGGATAGTCCGGTGATCAGCGCTGCTGGGTTGATCGGTAAGACTGGCAAACTAGCCCCGCATATGGCGGAGGTCATTTTGCTCACGGATGAGACCTGCCGTGTGTCGGCTCGTATCGAGGGCACCTTGGAACAGGGCATTCTTTCTGGGGAGCGTGCTGGGCTGGACCTGCGTCCGGATTTGCATTTGCGCTTTCTGAACAAGAACGTGTTTATCAATCCCGGTGCCAATGTGATCTCCACGGGGGAAGGCGGGCTGTTTCCTGCCGGTCTGCTCGTTGGCCGTGTGAAGCGTTTTGTTAACCGCGATCTCTCAGGTGAGGCGGTCGTGGAGCCCGCAGTGGACTTCTCCCTGCTGGAGCATGTTTTCGTCGTGGAAATGCAACCGACGGCCGAAGAAGCGGCTCAACCTGTTGCGCCCAACAAATAGTGTATCCACATGATCCCGGCGATGAAAGATGTGCGAACCTATGATGCATCAGGGGTCTTTGGGATGCATTTGGTTAGTCTCTGCTCACTCGCTGGACAAAACATGACTTTGGCCGCCGTTTCGTAAGACCATGGTTTTCTATCCCGTCACTTTCCTGCTGCTGCTGATCACCTTCGTGGTGCAGGAGTTCATTCCGGGGATCCCGATGGCTCAGTATGCCACGCTGTTTCTGCCGCCGGTGTTTTTCTTTGCTGCTTCCGTGGCGGTGCCTTTTCCGGTCATGTTGATGCTGGCGTTCGTCACAGGCTTCCTCTGGGATGCCCGCTACGTCCCGGGGGTGTTTGAGCCGGCGAAGCATGTGACGAATTCATTTCTGGGAAATGGGATCATGCCTGAGCTGGACATGGTGGCCGGCGGGTTTGGTTTCGGGCTGTCCATTTTGCTTTTCGGGTTGCTGGGCACTTTCCTCCAGGGGGTGCGGCCTCTTTTCCGTCGTGGACGGCTGGAACTGCCGGTCCTGTTGGTGGGGTTCACCACCTTCGCTTGGCTGTTCAGCGAATACATGATCATGACTTTTTTGCGTGGCAGCCTTTATTTTCCAACGGGAGTCTGGACCAAGATGGTCACAGATACCCTCCTGGCCATGCTGGCATCTCCGTTGATTTTCCTTCTCCTCTACATGCTAGCCGGGCTGTCGCGTTACGAAATCAAATATGAAGGACTGAGGTATTCATTCGATGGTCGTTAAATATCGCTTTCGTCTCTACCTGATGACCCTCGCCATGCTGTGCGGGTTTGGGTTGCTCGTGTATCGGCTCTGGTCGCTGCAGATTGTGCGGCAGTTAGAGTTCGTGAACAAAGTGCCGGAGGCTAAGCGCCAGCTCGCTCGTATCCCGGGTGTTCGCGGTGAGATTAAGGATCGCAATGGGATCGTGCTGGCCACCAACAAAGCCTCCTTTGAGGTGCAGGTGAATTTGCGGGAAGTCTTCGAGGAATACGCACGGCAATGCCGTCAGAAGAAGGTCGATATCCCAGTGGTGCCTTTCGAATACATGGATCGTGGTCTGCCTCGTAAAAAAGAGGAGCCGGACATCGTGCGCATGTTTCAGGAGCTGATCATCTCCCGCTTGGATGAGATGGGGCTGGCAGTGCCTTACAATGCGGACGCACTGCGTGTGCACTATCGCAGCTTTGGCGGTGTGATTCCGTGGGTCTATCGCGACAGTTTGAACTTTGCCGAGTTCAGCCGCTTTGCGGAGCACAATCTCGGCTTACCCGGAGTGACGGTGGCGGAGCGCGGCAGCCGTGTGTATCCTTATGGAGCCATGGCGTGTCACATCATGGGGTATGTCCGCCTTCCAGATGATCAACGTGTGTCGGTGGAGGAGCGTAAAGGCTGGGACTACTACATGCCAGATGACTACGGTGGCGCGGGGGTAGAGAAAAGTTTCGATAAGCATCTGCGGGGCAAGCCCGGGGTGCGCACCATGCAGGTGAATGAGCGTGGTCGCTTGGTGGGAGAGGTCAGCTACGAAGCCCCGCGCAAAGGCAATGACGTGTATCTCACCCTGGATGCCCGCATCCAATACATTGCCGAGAAAGCTTTGCGGGATGGTAAAGTGGGACGTGGCTCGGTCGTGGTGATTCAGCCTCAGACCGGAGAGGTGCTGGCCATGGCCTCAGTGCCGAGTTATGACCCGAATCGCTTCATCCCGAGCATCTCTCAGGCAGACTATGACATGCTGCTGTCTAACAAGACGGTGCCGCTGATGAACCGTGCCACCCGCACCTTCGTGCCGGGCTCCACTTACAAGGTGCCTATCGCTTTGGCCGGGTGCTTGGCCGGTATTCAGAATCGTAATTTCAACTGCGCAGGCAGCGTCACCTACGGCAGCAAGGCCATGCAGTGCTGGATTCAACGTCAGAGCGGTGGCTCTCACGGCTCCCTGGGCTTGAGTGACGCTCTCATGCGCTCCTGCAATTGCTACTTCTACCAGTATGGCAATGCGGCGGGGATCGATAACATCACCAAGGTGGGTAAGATGCTCGGGCTCGGTGAACGCACGGGCATCGAGTTGGAAGAAGATGAAGGTGGTATTTTGCCCAATCCGGCTTGGCTACGCATGACCAGCCCCCGGGATCGCTGGAGTAATGGTCATACGGCTAACACCTCCATCGGGCAGGGCAGCGTCCTGGCCTCGCCCTTACAGATGGCCTCAGTCTCGGCGGCTGTGGCTTCGGGCAGGTCCTACATTCCCCACCTGTTGAACCGGGTGATGGATCACGATGAGCTGGTGATGGAAAACAAACCCACCCTGCGCACCGACCTGAGCCAATTTTTCGATCCGAAGTCCCTGGAGCTGGTGCGCAAAGGCATGTGGAAGGTGGTCAATGACGCCGGCGGCACCGCCAAGGGAGCCCGCATCCCTGGGGTAGAGGTCGCTGGAAAAACCGGCACCGCTCAAAACTGGCGGCGTAACGAAAAGGGGGTGCGTGTGGTAGATAACCATACCTTGTTCATTACCTTCGCGCCCTACGTCAATCCCAAGTTCGCCATCTGCATCCTCGTGCAGGGAGGAAAGTCCGGCGGTGGCTGTGCCGCACCGGTGGCTCACCGTGTCCTGGAGCAAGCCCTGGCGCTGGACAACGGCTATCAAGTCACCCCAGAGCCTCTGGGTGAGGTGGAGGGTAATTTCAATCCGATCGAAGCCGTCACCTACTCGGATCTGGCCCTGCCTGTCGTGGCAGCTGCGGATGAGGATGGCGATACGGGGACCAGCGAGCCCCAGCATGAATCTACTGACGAAGCACCGAGCCCACAAAACACACCGAACATCCGCAAGAATGCGGATCGTGAGGGCTCGGAAGGTGTGAACTCCAACCGTGCGGTGCCAAAAGCAGAGCCTGTCCGCAGAGCTCCGCTGTTTAACCGTGGAGGCAACTCCGACTCGACGTCTCCTCCCTCCAACGGGGGCGGTTTTTTCCGTCGGCTCTTTCGGCAGTAGCCCGTTTATCTTTTTAACCAACCCTGACTATTTTTTATGCCTCTTGGAATCGTGAAGCGAATCAAAGAATTCATCACTGGAAAGAAGGACCTTAAGAGCGGCACCCGTCTCGTCATCAATTGCGAGAAGCTGGAAAACCGCGTGGCGCTTCTGGATAATGGCGTGCTGGAGGAATACACCATTGAGCGTGTCGGCACGAGCACCATCGTGGGGTCGATCTTTAAAGGCCGCGTCAAAAACATTGAGCAAGGTCTGAAAGCCATGTTCATCGACATCGGCTTGGATAAAAATGCGTTTCTACACTTCTGGGATGCCATTCCAGAGGCCCTTTCCAATCAAGGCATGGAGGAGGTCACTCGTGGCGGCCAGCAGAAGAAGCGTAAGCGGATCGACGCCAAAGACATCCCCGAACTTTACCCTGTGGGGTCGGAGATCATGGTGCAGGTCACGAAAGGGCCGATCGGCAATAAAGGCCCACGCGTGACGACCAATATTTCCCTCGCCGGACGTCTGCTGGTGCTCATGCCGCAGAACGATCAGTTCGGTATTTCCCGCAAGGTGGAAGACCCCAAAGAACGTGCTCGCCTCCGTAAGATCATTGAGAAGGTCAATCTGCCTGAGGGGATGGGCCTTATCATGCGCACCGAAGCCTCGGGCAAACGTGCTCGTCACATCATTCGAGATCTCAGCTTGCTCATCGAGCAGTGGAATGAAATCGTTGCCAAGCGCGATGGTCAGAAGGCACCCGTTTGTTGCTTCCAAGAGCCGGAGTTGATCGAGCGCACCGTGCGTGATTTCCTCACGGAGGAGATTGATGAAGTGGCCTGCGATGATCCGGGCACCGTCGAGCGCATGCAGAAGATGGCCGCGCTGATTTCCCGTCGCGCGAAGAGCCGCATCAACCTGTATCAAGGTCAGACCGCACTGTTTGAGCACTACGGCATTCAGAAGCAGATCGACAACGCCTTCTATCGGCAAGTTTGGTTGCCTTGCGGCGGTTACATCGTCATCGACCAGACGGAAGCCCTAGTGTCCATCGACGTGAACACGGGCCGTAACAAAGGCGCGAAGGATCAGGAAAAACTGCTTTTGGATACCAACCTGGAGGCAGCTCAGGAAGTGGCCCGTCAGCTCCGCTTGCGGAACATGGGCGGCCTCATCGTGGTGGACTTCATCGATATGAAGCATCGTAAGGACCAGCAGGCTGTTTATAAAGCCATGCTGGAGCATCTGAAGCGCGACAAGGCTAAAACTCAGGTGCTGCCGATCAGTCAGTTTGGTCTCATGGAGATGACGCGTCAGCGTCTGCATGAGAGCCTCAGCAGCGCTCTGTATGAGCCCTGCCCGTATTGCAAAGGCCATGGCCAGGTGAAGACCACCATGACCATGAGTGTGGAACTGCAGCGTCGTCTCAGCGCTATCCTGGGACGCGGCAAGGATGAGCAGAAGAGCCTGCTCGTGGTCGTCCACCCAGAGGTGATGCAGCGCCTGAAGAGTGAGGATGGTGAACTGCTGGTGGATCTGGAGCGCAAATACAGTGCTCGCCTGACTTTCCGCAGTGATCCCTCCCTGCATCGTGAAGAGATGAAACTGGCCAACGCGGCCACAGGTGAAGAGATTCGTAATTGATCCCTCACGCCTTCTCGATTTTTGAACAGACCCTGAGCCTTCGCTTGTCAGCTATACCGTATGCCTTCTGCTCCTCCTTCCAATAAGACAAAGATCATCTTCATTGGCGCTGCCATTGTCTTAATCGCAGCTCTTTATTATGGCTGGCAGTTTGGCAATGAGACCGCTCCGCCACCCGCGGTAGAAAAAGTTGCTGAGCCGAAGAAGAGCGAAGTTCAGCCTTTGGCTCCTAAGGCGACCGATCTTGCTAACATGCCTCCGGCCACACAGCTCACCACGGCTGAGGAAGGGGATGTGCTCATCGATGAGATTTTGCGCTCGGACAAAGAGATCCCTCAGATGGCGCGTGATCTTCATGAATTGGTGAAAAAGCTGAATGGTGAAGCCCAAGTGAATGCCAGCCGCCACCTCGTGAATCTCACCGGTGACGAAGATTACGGCCTGATCGCGGGTTTCTTGGTGGATGATAAAATGAACCCGGATGTGATCGAGGTGCTGTTTTCAGATCTCATGAATCGTGATCGGGCGCTTCAATTACCTCTGTTCATGAACATTCTGAAAAATCCCAAACATCCTCAAAATGAGGAAGTGCGGAATGTGCTGACCATTCTCGCGGGAGATGATTTTGGCACGGACTTCACAGCTTGGGATAAGTGGGCTTCGGATGAGTTAAAGACTCTTCAGGAGCAGTGATTTCAAGCGCAAGCCGTTTGGGGGCGAAAGATTGAACTGTCTTCGTGACAGTGCTGTCTCCCTTCATGCCTTGCACTCTGCATCGCTATTTGATATCCTTACGGCTTCCCTTTTTAGTCCCCCATGAAAAACCCTGACGAACTCATGCTCATCCCTCGCGAGGAGGGCTTCCGTGCATGGCGTCTTAAAGGCGGGCAAGTGATTCAACCGGAGCCTGAGCATTACTCCCGCCGTGGAGTGACATGGATCGCCTTGCCGGCACGCAATTTGGTTTCTGTGCCCATGCGTTTTCAGGGAGTGGACACCGCACGCCAGGAAGGCATGGCCCAGCTTGAATTGGAGGCTGCCGGGTTCAGCGCTGAGATCGGGGAGACACACAATTTTGATATCTGGAGGCTCGGCCAAGACGAGCGGGATCAACGTGCGGCCAGCTTCATCCAGGTGTCACCACTGCCAGGGGATGTTTTGGAGGATGGTAAGGACGCTCAGTTTGCTCCTTCAGTCGCATTTCAGCATCTGGAACCCGGGGAGGCCTTGATCTGGCGTGAGGCTCAGACCTTAGTTCTGGCCATCCCGCATGATACGGGTGCCCCCTTGCACTGTCAGGCTCTCGCAGCACGTGTGCTCGATGCCGATGCCGCAGCGGAGATTCGCTGCATTTTGGCATCCTTAGAGTTAGGTGGTCTGTCTCCGAATGTGCAATCGCTGGCTGTGGTCAGCAGCGCTTTAAAGGCGGACGACGCTTCGGGTGAAGCTGCTGTGGAAGTAGCGCGGCAGGAGCATATCTCCGAAGACTTTGCCCAGGCCCTGGATCTACCGGTGTATCTGCGCCAGGAACAGATGCCTGTCGTGCCTAACCATCCGTCACGCTTGATTCCGGCGACCGTGGTGCAGCAGCGTCAGGAGCGGCAGCAACGTCGGATGGTCATGATGGGGGCTCTAGCCTTCGTGTTCGTTTTGGTGGCGGCCTTGAGTGCCTTTGCTGTTCGTGTGGCGATTCGCGAGCATTCACTTGCGCAAGAGGCCGTGCAGTTGGATGCCCTCGAACCAGACTTGGCGAGTATTCGTGACGCGCAGTCGGCGTGGGAGGACATGAAGTTCGCCATCACCCCCGACCTGTATCCGGTGGAGAGCCTGCATCAGTTGGTCTTACTCTTGCCCAATGAAAACATCCGCATCACCCGCTTTGAGGTGAGGGAAGACGGCATCGTGATTGATGGGGAGGCTTCCAGCCTGGGACACGGCATTGATTTTCGCGAAAAACTGACTTCCGCAGAAGCCTTCAAGCGTTGGACGTGGGAGTTCCCACAACCGACCAGCCTCCCAGATGGCCGTGCCACCTTCCGTGCAGAAGGCCGCCCCATCGGGGGAGCCGAAGAAAACACCGAGATCACCCAGCTATGACCGCCAGTGAACAACGTCTCGCACTGGGCCTGGGGGCCGTGATTGTCCTTGGCGGAGCCTTCATCGGCCTCACCAAATTGAAATCCTGGAAGCAGCGTGTGGATGCGCGTTCCATCGAGGTGCAGACTCGCCGGATGGAGGCGGATGATTTGCTCGCCCAGAAAGATTTCTGGCAGCAGCGTTCCTCTTGGCTCACGGAGACGCAGCCTGAGTTTACCCGTCGGGGTGAGATCGATACCAGCTTTCTGGAGCAGATTGAGTCTTCCGCCACCTCTCATGATATCAAGCTGCCGCAGATCCAGCCGATCGAACCTGCCGAGCGTGCCGGTTTGATTTCCTCCTCCTTCACCATCGAGGCACGCGGAGACTGGGAAGCCATGAACCGCTGGCTGCACGATCTCCAGAAACCGGACGCTTACATCAGTATCCCCATCCTGACGATGGTGCCTAACGAAGAGGATACCAGTCAGGTGGTCGTGAAAATGAACATTCAAAAATGGTTCCGCCTGCCACCGTCATGAATGCTCACCTTTTATTTTTTCAATCTCAGAACGCGGCGCTTCTCAACAGAGTTCCGGCATGGACTGTCAGTAGTGCAGTGAGTTGGGCCATTCCTCATGGCCTAACTAAAATTAACCCAAGATCACGGCGTTCATGAAGAGACTGATTCTAACATACGGTTTGGTTGGCGGCTTGGCTTGGAGTCTTCAGGCTCAAGACGGTGAAGATGTGGCACCTGAGGCTCCAGCACCGGCGATCACGGAGACCGTGCCTGGTGAAGAAGCGACCATCCCTCAGGCCTATGGGGATAACCGTTATGAAGCGACCTGGAAGAGCAATCCGTTTCTCCGCAAGACCGTTGTCATTGCCGGTCCTAAGGTGGACTGGAGCGCGGACTGGGCTCTGGCCGGGATGTATCGCAGCACGACTGGAAAGGTCACGGTCAGTTTGCAAAACAAACAGACGGGTGAATTTAAGCGTGTCACCAGTGATGCGAAGCCCGAGGATGAGTTCCGCATCGTGAAGGCTAACTTTAACCGCAATCGCAACGAAGCTTCTGTGGACATCGCCCGGGGCAGTGAAACGGCGACACTCAAGTATGACGATAACCTGAGTTCCAAGCCGGTGACGGTGGCCAATACCTTCAAAGCACCGACTGGACAACCCGGGACTCCAAATGCCGCAGGGCGCCCTGGACAGCCCGTCAATGCGACTCCTCCTGGAGCCGTCCCGAATGCAGGTATGCCAGGAGCCGCCAATACACCTGCGGCGGTGAATCGTCCCAACATCACACCAGGTCCTGTGGGCCAGCCTCCTACCGCCGCCCCACCCACCATTTCTCGCCGTCGGCAGTTGATCCCCGCTCCTGTCACCCCGCCGCCAGCCCAGCAGTAAGTTCCGCCAGCTTTTTTTGACATGATCGTTTTTCTCCGCCGCTTTTTCCTGGTCACCTGCTTGGCTGGTCTGATTCCCACGGCTTGGTCCCAGATCCCACCGCAGACTCGCCCTGCGAATCCGAATGCCGTGCCTCCTGGGGGTAATCCATCCTTCACTCGGCCCCGCCCTGGAGCACCGACATCGCCTCGACCAGGGGTGAGCGGTCAGGGACAGGCTGCTGCAGGGGAGGAACGCACGGCCATTCGACCTGAAGATGCGATCAAACCCGATGGTGGTGTCGAACTCCAGTTTCCAAACACCCCGCTCTCTCAAATCCTGCTGGTGTATGAAGATTTGACCGGCCTGAAAATCATCCGTGATGCCGCCATTGAGCAGGTGACGGTCTCCATCGAAACCACGGGTGAGTTGCCCAAGGACCGGGCCATCATGTTCATTGAGAAGAGTCTCTTGCTGAACGGTTATTCCTTCGTGCCCGCAGGGGAGGGGATGGTGAAGATCCTCGGCGAGGGCAAAAAGCCACCGACGGAAGGAGCCCCTCTGTATGAGTCAGCTTCGGATCTTCCCGAGACGGAGCAGGTGGTCAGTTTTGTGGCGATTTTGAAGTATCTGAATCCTGATGATGCGGTGAAGGCGATTGATCAGGTCATTCCTCGCCACAGTTATGGTTCCATCACCCCGGTGCCCAATTCCAAGGCATTGGTGATCGTGGAAAACAGCGGCACCATCCGGTCCATCCTTTCGTTGCTAGATCGTCTGGACGTGAAACCCGGGGCCACGGTGACCAAGCGCATCCAGCTGGTGCGTTCGGATGCGGAAGATGTGAAAAAAGCCTTGGATGAAATCCTCGGTCTTGAAGAAAAAGAAGGCAGCGGCAGCTCACCACGGCCTACCATCACGCCCGCAGGCCAGGCCCCAGGTGCCATCCCGGCAGCCACTGCCCCGATCAATCCGAATCTTTCCGCAGATGCCGGCACCTCGGCCGAAGTGAAGCCCAAGATTCTCGCGATCCCACGCACCAATCGTTTGTTAGTTGTGGCGATGCCGGAGACCGCCGACTACATCTCCACTCTGGTGGAGGAGCTCGACTCCGCCTCAGAGCTGCGCACTTTCGTTTCCCGCACCCTGAATTACTTGGACGTGGAGGCGGCCCTCGGCATCATCAGTGATGCGATTTCCCGGACCGAAGGTGAGGATTCAGGCTCTGCCAGCAGCGGTGTGAATAGTCTGGGCCAGCCTAACAGTAGCTCGAACAATCGGAACAACTCCTCCTCATCGAACAGCAGTGGAGGCTTGTTTGGGAACAATAACAGTAGCAGTAGCGGCTTCGGTAGCAATAGCCTCACTGGCAATGGTAGCAGTGGTTTGGGCGGTTCCGGTAGCAGTTTTGGAGGCGGTGGCGGATTTGGCGGAGGCGGTGGTGGTGGAAATCTTCAGCCTTTGCGTGTGAACAATGGCCCGCGATCCATCGTGGTGGGTAAAACCCTCCTCATCAGTGATCCCACTGCAAACTCCTTGTTCGCCTCTGGGCCGCCAGAGCATTTGCGTGTTCTCAACGAGATTTTGGATGAATTGGATCGCCGTCCTCAGCAGATCTTGATCTCTGCCGTCATCGGTGAAATCCAGTTAGGGCGCAGTGATTCACTGGGCGTGGAGTGGCTGTTCCGCAATGGCGGGTCGAGTGGCGTCGCCAGCCAACTTGGCAATTCGGTCGCCCCCCTGGATCCGCGCGGAGCTGTTTCACTTGCCAACTTAGCAGCTCAGCAAGGCTTTACTCTCTATGGTGGACTCAGTAACGGACTTGATGTCGTGATCAGTGCTGCCAACTCGAACAGAAATTTTAAGGTGATTTCACGCCCTTCCGTTTTCACCATGAACAACACCCCTGCGGTAATCAGTAGTGGTCAGTCTTTCCCGATCGCCACTTCTACCCAAGGTTTTGTGGGTAGTGGATCGAACAACGGTCTGCTCTCCAATGTGCAGTATCAAGATGTGGGACTGACCCTTAACATTGTCCCTCTCATCAATTCTTCGGATGAATTGACGCTCCAAATCTCCCAGGAGAACAGCGAATCCGTGCCGGACGAAGAAGCCAATATTGCTGGTAACGATTATCCGGTGCTTACTAAGCAGCTTCTGAATACGGTGGTGATGTGCCGCAATGGTTCTACTGTATTACTGGGAGGGCTTATACGAGAGTCAAAGAACAAAGGGCATGTGAATGTGCCTATTTTGTCCGACATTCCGATTCTCAAATACCTGACAGGTTCCACTTCCACTCAGGATGATCGACGTGAGCTGCTCATTTTCATTGAACCTCGCATCGTGGCGGACAAATATGATCTGCCACCGAATGCCGAGGCTGGCGTGGGTAATAGCTCCTTCGGGCGTCAATCGATGGATTTTATGAATCACGAGAAACGTCTTAGTGCCGAAGAGGCTAAAAAAGCTTATTTGCCAGTCGTCAAAGAAGGGCGCATTCGTTCTTTGTTCAAAAAGCTCTTCGGCCGCGATAAGCCTTCTGAGGATGACTTTCCCATGGCACTGGAAGAGAATTAATCGGCGTTACTCACGTCAACAGCTTGTTTGATCTTCTCTTCAATCAACGTGAGCGAAGAGAAGCACAGATGATCAGGAGAATGAAGCAAGTTAAGAATGATAGGGATGCGACGGTGCGAAAACGCTGAACGCTCTTGAGTTCAGTATCCGTGGGCTTTCTTGACTGAAGTAAGAGGTTAAAAATGCGCCCAGCACCCCAAATGTTTCCAAGCAGCATCGCGAAGAGAGACAGCAGACCTCCAAGGGCGAACATGAGGATCAAATATTCGAGAATCATGTGGAGCATCTCAGTTGAGGCTTACGGATGCCCTAACATTAAGGGATAGACTTCCCGCTTCCTGCAAAATAATCATTCACGGCGGGAAAATCCTGCCGCCAATTCCGGACGGTTTGAGGGCTGATGGTGCACGTTAAAATCCTCTCTCCATCCGAGGCATCGGCGACGATGACCCCATGGGGGTCCACCAAGGCGCTGCGGCCGCAGTAGGTGGATTGGGGCTCTTGACCGCAGCGGTTCACGCCCAGTACGTAAGCTTGGTTTTCGATAGCCCGGGCTTGGAGCAAGGTCAGCCAATGCTGAATACGCCGCGCAGGCCAGGCGGCGATGTAGATGAGGAACTCGGCTCCTTGGGCTAAGGCCGCGCGGGCGAGTTCGGGGAAACGCAGGTCGTAGCAGATCAGCGGAGAGATTTTGATTCCTTGCCATTCGAAAACACGGACCTGTTCCCCTGGCGTGTGGACTTCGCTTTCACCGCCTAAGCTGAAGGGATGGATCTTCGTATAGCGCGCCAGTTCATGGCCGTTGGGGGTGAGGGCTAAGGCTTGATTGAACCCGCGTCCATCGGGAGCTGAGGTCACTAAACCTCCGATGACAGCGCAGTCCCAGTCACAAGCCAACTCATGCAGGAAGCGCTCGGTTTCTCCGCCCGACGCTTCGCGAGTGACGTCGAGCTGGCAACTGAACCCCGTGGCAAACATCTCAGGGAGAACGATGACTGATCCAGGTTTAGGGGGAGTCGCCTCGAGCAGGCGACGCACCCGATCAAAGTTCGCGGTTTTGTTTTCCCAGACAGGATCAAGCTGAACGGCGTGGATATTCATGGTGGATCAAGAATGAGAATCTGCATGAGGTAAGCTCATTTGCATCAGCGCATTCGCCTTGGCATGGACACAAACTTCCCCTAAACCTTTGCCTATGGCCCAATATATCGTTCAGCCAGGAGATAACCCGAGTAAGATCGCACGGAAGTTTGGGATGACGCTGTCCCAGTTTCAGAAGCTGAATCCGGGTCTGTGTGAATACGGCACAGATAACTGCAAGGTGCTATTTCCTGGGCAGGTATTGACTGTTAGCGGTGTTGTCACCGGACAGCCGATGGAAGCTCCTGTAGCACAGCCGGTCAGCTTCAATGCACCGCCGCCATGGATGCAGATTGGCATCATGGAGCAGGGCGTGCAGGAGTGGCCTGGAGATCAGGATAATCCACGCATTCTGGAGTATCTGCGTAGCGTGGGCATCAGTGGCAATTTGCTCAAAGATGAAACGGCCTGGTGCGCGGCCTTCACCTACTGGTGCCTGTGGAAGTCGGGTTATCCGGGGCAGCGCAGCGGCCGTGTGTCGGACTGGTGGGGATGGGGCAGGCCTGTGGCAGCGACTTACGGTGCAGTGTGTATCCTCCAACCTCTAACGACCGATCAGGCCAGCAGCGGTCACATCGGCTTTCTGCATGCGATGGATGCCACGAATGTCTGGCTGCTGAGTGGGAACTCCGCAAACCAAGTGCGAATCAGCGCGTATCCTCGCAATAAACTGATTCATAACTCACCCTATCGCTGGCCTTTTTAAAACCGCATGATCTCCGAGCAACCTGTCGCCATTCGTCATTACCGTCACGAGGATCTGGAAACGCTGCGCCAGATCACGGTGGATTCTTTTGGGGCAGTGGCCCTGGATCAGATGCTGGAGGATCGCCTTGGCGTCTGGAATGGGCGGGATTGGAAAGCCCGCAAGGCTGATAACATCGACGATGATTGCAAGGTGAACCCGGAGGGCTGTTTCGTGGCGGAGCGTGCCGGGCAGATCCTCGGTTACATCACCACTCGTGTGGATCAGGTCAATTCCATTGGCCGCATCCCCAATTTGGCCGTGGTGGAGGCTGCCCGCGGGTTAGGCTTGGGACGCCGTCTCATTCATCACGCCCTGGATTACTTTCGGGATCAAAATCTGAAGGTGGCGAAGATTGAAACCATGGCGTCCAACGTGATCGGTCAGAATCTCTACCCGAGCTGTGGATTTGAAGAAATCGGCCGACAGGTGCATTTCGCGATGAAATTGTGACCGCTCGTCGCTTGATTGAACAAAGCGCAAATGCACTCAGTCTGGAATCGGGTGACGTATCTTGATTTGTTATGAACACAAAAACTCTTTTTAACCTAGGCCGTGCGCTGCTTGCCCTCGTCGGTGCTGTTGGCCTTATGAGCTGCGCCTCTCCGATCGAGCGGCGCATCTCCAGCAACCCGGAGATCTACAGTAAGCTCTCTGACAGCGATAAGGTGCTGATTAATCAAGGTCGCATTCGAGAGGGGCTCTCGAAGGAAGGTGTTTTCCTGGCTTGGGGCCGCCCTGACAACGTGGCCGCTGGCAGCCAAAAAGGGGTGAAGACGGAGAAGTGGACCTATCTCGGCTCACAGCCTGTTTACACCGATAACTGGGGTTGGGGTGGAGGCTGGGGAGGCTACGGCCGTTATGGGCGTGGTTTTGGCTACTATGGGGCCTGGGATCCCTACTGGGGAGGTTACGGCACCAGTGTCACTTACATTCCTTATAAGGCCGCTAGTGTGACCTTCCGTAACAATCGGGTGACCGAATATCTGCGTGGGCCGCAGTGAGGCTGGGGGAAATTGGGGCCAGCCTTCCTAGGCCTCGCCCCACGCACCTCCGCCGGGAGTCTCGATCTTCACGCGATCTCCTGGCTGCACGGCAAAACTGGTGCTGGAGGGCAATTCCGTCTCGATGCCATTTTGCCACAGCGTCTGTCGTCCACAGGCTCCTGGGCTACCCCCTGCCATGCCATAAGGGGCGTGACGACGATGCTGGGTGAGCATGGAGACGGTTAGGGGTTCGAGGAACTCAAATTCACGAATGACACCGTGCCCCCCGCGCCATAGGCCGCTGCCTCCTGAGCCCTGCCGGATTGCGAACTGGTGGAGACGGACAGGGTAACGCTGCTCAATGATCTCTGGATCCGTGATGGCGGTGTTCGTCATGTGGCTATGCAGCGCATCAGCTCCTGCGTAACCGTCTCCAGCGCCCGTCCCTCCGGCGATGGTTTCATAATAACCGAACCGGGCATTGCCGAACAAGAAGTTATTCATGGTGCCCTGGCTGCACGCCTGGAGCTGAAACACCTGAAGCAGTGTATCCACGAGTCGCTGACTCACCTCCACATTGCCTCCGACCACGGCGGGTGCCTCAGCCGCATCCATCGGGAAGCTCGGGTTTAAAAGCGTATTGTCTGGTAGGTGCAATTCCACCGGCGCCAGCAGTCCTTCATTGAGGGGCAGATCTTCCTGAAGAAGCAGCCTCAGCACATACAGCACGGCGCTATTCACGATGGCTCGGGTGGCGTTGAGATTGCCTGGATGAACGGGCGCGGTGCCAGTGAAGTCGAGCTTCAGATGGCCGTGAGTGGTCGGGGAAACCTGCACGCGGATGGTCGCACCATCATCCAAAGACTGCTCTGCCATGCCCGCTTGGATCTGGGGGATGCGCTTGCGCATGACGTCCGCACTGTGATCCAGGATGCTGGCCAGACATTGCCGCAGTGCCGGTGAGTCATCTCCTGCCAATTCGAGGAAACGTTGAGCTCCCTGGAGATTGGCGGCAAGTTGAGCGTGCAGGTCAGCGAGATTATCCGCCAGGTTGCGCGTGGGATACGGCCCTGTGGTCAGGAGGCTGGCGAGGGTTTCAAAACAGGATGCGCCTACTTTCACCAGATGCTGAGGCGGGATGACGACGCCTTCTTGCTCCAGCCGGGTGGCCGCGGCAGGCATGGAGCCTGGCGTGATACCGCCGATCTCCGCATGATGCGCTCGGTTCGCCACAAACCCGAGCAACTTTTCCTCCCGATCAAAGACGGGTGTGATGAGAGTGACATCCGGCAGGTGAGAGCCGCCATAAGCCGGGTGATTGGTGATCAACGTGTCTCCTGGCTGCAAGTCAAAACCGCGTGTCGCTTCTCGCACACAGACACCTAGCGCGCCGAGATGCACCGGAATGTGTGGAGCGCTGGAGATGAGCCTCCCTTCGGCATCCAGCAGAGCGCAGGAAAAGTCTAGCCGCTCGCGGATATTTGTGGAGATGGCGGTGCGGCAAAGCAATGCCCCCATTTCTGAGACGATGCTGTGCAGGCGATGGCGGACGAGATCACGTCGTGAGGCCTGAGACATGAGCCCTTGTGCAGAATCGTTCGTTATGGAGGACTCAGCGTGGGGGATCTTTTTTAACACATGGCCAAATCCAGGCACACGTTCAGTGCGCCATCCTGCCGTCACCACCAGCGTGCTGAAGGCATCTTGGATCAGCAGCGGACCCTCACCGAGAGACTCGGATGACGGAACCGAGGTGGATGATGAAGGATCGGGGGGGCAGGCGCGAACGATGACCCGCAGGCTGACCAGTTCGACAGTGCGTTGGGCAGGGGGAGGATAACCAAAAAGACGTTGATAGGACTGCCGATACTTTTCGGGAAGCTCCACAGCGGTTTGGAAGGGAACCTGAAGCGGCGTATCTTGCCCTCGCAAGCGCATTTCCGCCATGAATGATGCCTGAGGGGTGCGTGTCTCGTCGGGGGCGATGGCGGTGCTGTTCAGTGTTGAGCTTGCTTCCTCGACCAAGGCTTGCACCCACGTATCGACCTCATCCAAGCACTCGCCGAGAGGGCTAATCACCTGCTGCTCAGCGAAACGTTCTGGCAATGCCTGATACAAGCCCACGGCACTGAGAATGCCCGCATGCTCAGGGGCCAGAATCGTGCTCATCCCCAGGCGATCTGCCACCTCACAGGCATGCTGGGGCCCCGCGCCCCCGAAGGCGAGTAGAGCATAGTCAGCAGGATCATAACCCTCCGCCACTGAGATGCGGCGGATGGCATCCGCCATATGCTCAATGGCAAGTTGAAGGCAGGCGTGCAGCAGTTCGTCTTCGCTTTTAAAGCCACTGCTCAGAGCCAGCAGCTCTCGCAAGCGGGCTCTGGAGGCTTCTTTATCGAGCGGGATGGGGGCTCGTGCCGGATCAAAACGGCCTAACAAGAGATTGACGTCGGTGATCGTCAGCGGGCCGCCGCGACCATAGCAGGCTGGGCCTGGGTGAGAACTCGCACTCTCGGGACCGACGGTCAGACCATGCGGAGTCCACTGGCAGATGGAGCCGCCACCGGCCGCTACGGTTTCGATGGCGACGCAGGGGGCCAGAAGTTGCATACCTGCCACATTCTGAGTGAAACGATAACCAGGCTGCCCGTCGATGCGGGCGACATCCGTGCTGGTGCCTCCCATATCGAGCGTGAGAATGCGGGAGTAGCCGAGTTGCGCAGCCGCATTGGCCGCGCCAATGGCACCCCCTGCCGGGCCGCTGAGCAGCAAGTCCTTGGGCTGGATGGTGGCCGTGGATTCGAGACCGCCTGCAGAATTCAGGATGAAGAAAGAGGCGTCTTTCATCGGACGGGCCACACCTTGAAGAAAGGATTCCACCGGCCCTGTAAGGTAGGCATTGGCAACAGCGCTTTGAGCTCGGGGTAGAATCTTGGTGAAGGGAGCCACTTGGCTGGAGGCGCTGACATGGCTGAAGCCTGCCTCGAAGAGGATCTCCGCCACACGCTGCTCATGCTCAGGGTGCGCGTAACTGTGCAGGAGCGCCACTGCTGCATGACGATAGCCTTCACTCACGAGTCGCTCGGCCTCTTGGCGAACCTGTTCTTCGTCCAGCGGCCCGATGATTTGACCGTCAGAGGTGAGGCGTTCAGCCACTTCCGCCACCGCTTTGGCGAAGACCGGCCGGGCTTCGTGTTTCAGCGCAAAGAGATCCGCCCGGCGCTGATCCCCGATGCGCAGCAGATCCCCAAATCCTCGGGTGACGAAGAACACGGTGGGAGAGCCTTTACGCTCCAGCAGTGCATTCGTCGCGCGTGTGGTGGCTAGCCGTAGCTCCAGGGGCGGGAACTCTTGGCCTAACGAGGTGTGTGTTAAAAGCCTCGCGGCCAGCACGGGGGCTTCTTCGCCGGTGCTAAGATCCAGCAGAAAAGGAAGCGATGGAAAAGTAGCATCTGCCGCTTGAGGTTCGATTTCAAGATGGTCGGCCGTGGAATGACGGATGCAGACTCGCACTGGCCCAGCTTGCCCGATGAAGCCTTGGAAAAATCCAGGGCCCATGTTGGGTAGCGCCTCCACGTGCCACCCATGAGCATCTGAGATCGCCGTCACACGCACTCGTAGCAAGCCGGTGGAGAGCACCTTGCAGCGGCTTTCGCGACCCTCGGGATCGCGGGCAAAGGCATCCGTGAATGTGCCACCGGTATCCGCTGCGATTTTCCACATGATCTTAGGCTATTGCTCTGAAAAGGGCAGGCTGATGTTGGGCACCCAGCGGACTTCCATCAAGGTATCCAGGTAGGCGGTCAGTTCGGCGGGCTTGAAGATTGCCTCTGCACGCGCGAGCCAGTCTTTGGCTTCACCCTCATGGGTTTTACCAAAAGCGATGGCTGCATGGCTGAAATAATAAGCCGGCGTGTCATCCATGAAGGTGAAGTGATCTTTCAATGTCTTTTCTGCCGCTTCGAATTTACCTAATTTGACTTCACAAACGAGGCGCTTGTAGAGCGTCAGGTGACGAATCTGTAGCGGCAGCTTGGGGTAGTCATCGAGCAGCTTTTGGAAGGCGGCTTCCGCTTGAGCCCATTCATGCTTAACGAAGAGCAATTCGCCTTTGTTAAAGCGGGGTTCGATGGCCTCCGGGCGTAATTGTTCGGCTTTGGCAAAGTTCTTTTCCGCTTCTGCAAAATCCCGCAAGGCCGGGGTCATAAAGATGGAACCGCGGAGGTTGTAAATGTCCGGGATGTCAGGGTGCGCGGCTTCGAGTTCGTCGAGCTTTTGCAAGGCCTCGCTGTAGTGATTTTCTTGCTGCAGACGTTGCGCCTCTCTGAGCTTTTCGAGCACCTCGGAAGAGGTCTTCTCCTGAGCCTGGGAAAAGATCGTTACGAGCACCAGCGTGAGGGGGATGACGCAGCGGAGAATCATGACGGACCTTAGCTTCGGAGCCGCGACAGGCAAGGGGGGAAGTGCCCTTGCGGATCGCAAAAAACGCACAGCTTTAAGCAAGTGAAGGGCACCCTTCGGCGAGAGGCTTCGATATCAAAAATTGTATGTAATCAAGGACAGCTGCGAGACGTAATTTCGCCCCCCCCAATCCACCCCCCAAGCGCCTAAGCCTTGAAAACAAAACATCTCATCACGACCACGTTCTTCGCCCTCGCCGCCTCATGGGCTCATGCGGACGCCTTGTCAGACTCCTATTTGGCCATGTTCAAGCCTCTCCCCACGGAGATGCCTGCGCCTGAGAATGAACTGACTGAAGCCAAGATCAAACTGGGCCGCATGCTCTACTTCGAGACACGCATCTCGAAAAACGGTCAGATGTCCTGCAATAGCTGCCATGTGCTGGATAAGTATGGCCAGGACAATCTGCCTTTCTCTCCCGGACACGAAGGCAAGCTAGGGGGACGGAGTTCACCCACCGTCTATAACGCAGCGATACACATCGCTCAGTTCTGGGATGGTCGTGCACCATCCGTGGAGGAACAGGCCAAAGGTCCGGTGCTCAACCCTGTGGAAATGGGTATGCCGAGCGCTGACTTTGTCGTGGAAGTGCTGAAGTCTATCCCTGGCTATGTGGAGGCTTTTAACGCAGCATTTCCTGAGGAAAAAGATCCTGTCAATTATGACAACTTTGGCAAAGCCGTGGGAGCCTTTGAGCGCCGTCTCGTGACTCCCGCCCGTTGGGATGAATACCTGAAGGGACGCAAGGAAGCGCTGACCGCAGAGGAGCAGAAAGGGTACGAAACCTTTGCCAAAGCCGGGTGTGCCACGTGCCATAACGGTCCCGCTATTGGGGGCGCGATGTATCATAAACTAGGCCTCGTGAAAGCTTGGCCGGGCCTCAAAGACCTGGGTCGTTATGAGGCGACCAAGCAGGAAAGTGACAAGCACTTTTTCAAGGTCTCGAGCCTGCGGAATGTGACGGAGACAGGGCCTTACCTCCATGATGGGTCCGTCAAGACACTGGATGAGATGGTGAAAATGATGGCTGAGCATCAATTGGGCAAAACACTGACAGACGAAGAAACCGTCAGTATTGTGACCTTTCTGAAGTCACTCAAAGGCGAGTTGCCGAAAGAATACATCGCCAAACCTCGGTTGCCAGAAAGCGGGCCAAATACACCGAAGGCCTGAGGTCGATGGAGTTCTATCGATCCGCTGGCCAGATTTCAGGAAGTGGAAACAGATCCTCTTAAGATCTGAATTGTTGAACCTCTTTCGATCCGAAAGAGGTTCAACGTCATCATCGAGTTGCGATGAAAACCAAAAAAGAAAAAGGTTTCTTCATTCAACTCAAGGAGACTCGGCTTCGCCTTCCTCAGGGAAACGTTCCACGAAGCGCATGGCGTAGTCGATGAAGCGCAGGGGCACGTCATCGGTCGGGCCGTTACGGTTCTTCGCCAAGATGAGCAGGGCCTGCCCCTTCTTGCGCTCTTCTTCCTCCTCGGTGCCGACTTCCATCTTACCGCCAGCGTAGTCTTCACGGGTGAGCAGGCCCACCATGTCGGCATCCTGCTCGATGGAGCCGGATTCACGAAGGTCGGAGAGCACGGGGCGCTGGCCTTTACGGCCTTCCACGGAACGGTTGAGCTGGGCCAGGACGATGATCGGCACGTTCAGTTCTTTGGCGATGCCTTTGATCCCCGCTGAAATTTCCGCGATCTCAATCTGACGGTTATCCTGCGCACGACGGCTGCTGGAGGTCATGAGCTGGAGGTAGTCAATCATGATCATCTGGATATCGTGCTGCTTTTTCATGCGGCGCGCTTTGGCACGCATTTCCAGCACGTCGAGACCCGGTGTATCATCAATCAGGATGGTGGCCTTCTGCAGCTCACGCGTGGCTTTCGACAAAGCCTCCATCTGAGCGCGTGACATGAGACCGCGGGAGAGATCACCTAACGAAAGCTGGGCGCGTGAGACGAGCAGACGGCGCACCAGCATGGTGGCACTCATTTCCAGACTGAAGACCGCACAAGGCTTGTCACAATCCACGGCGACGTGCTCCACCAGGTTCATGGCGAGGGAGGTCTTACCCATGGAGGGACGAGCCGCGATGACGAACATTTCACTGCCCTGCAGACCACCGCTCATGCTATCCAGCTTGCTGTAACCCGTGGAAAGACCTCGGAGCTGCCCGGGGTGCTCGAGCATGTATTGGATGTTATCGATGGCCTCGGCCACGTGGGAGGCCAGAGACTTCACACCATCGCTCTTCCCATTCGTGGCTTCACGCACCGCCAACACACGCTGCTCACTGTGGTCGATCAGCGTATTGATATCCGCATCCAGTTCCGTTTTACCGAACTCGTATGCCGCATCGATGTTCAGCGAGCAGGCATGGATCATCTGCCGCAGGATATGCTTATCCAGGACGATCTTTTTGTAATAGGAGTAATGCGTCGGGACCGGGACGAACGTGAATAACTCCGTGATGGCGGCTGGCCCGCCCACGCGCTCCAGCAGGTTTTGATCCCGCAGTGCATTGGTGAGCATCACTGGGTCCACAGGCAAATTCTTGTCGTAGAACTCCAGGAGCTTTTCGTAAACGGTCCGGTTGGCCTCGTGATAGAAAGCTGCCGCTGGCAGGGTCACGCGGCTCTCACTGAGCCGTTCGTTCGGGTCCTGCAGAATGCTGGAAATGACGCCTTTTTCCGCTTCGTCACTGAAGGGAAGCTGACGGTTGATGTTGGCGAGCAATTCCTCCGCAGTCGGGATCTCATTCCGCTTACGGCCAAAGGGATTGGACTGCGGTTTCGGGGTCGCCTTTTCGGGCAGCTCACCAGGGGCGGCTGCAGCTTGGACAAGGTTGGAAGCGGATTCTGCCATGTCAGAAGATTCATGGCCGAAACCACCGCTGGATTCAATCAGAGTAACTTTGAGAACAACCTGTGGATAACTTGTGCATAATTTCTTCGATATGTGAAAAACTCAAAGCTGGTCACAAAGGGATTACCTCTCGTAAGATGAGGCTTTCCCACCTCGTTCCTTAGCCCCCCATGCTCCGACCATTCACAGCTCTAGCCCTCCTCGCCGGCCTCACGGTGAGCCTCTACGCGGCCAAACCGGATCGACCCGAAAAGCCCGCCAAGAAGGAAAAAGAATTCGTGGCTGCCAAGCCTGCTTTCACCCCTGATCCAGCGGTGCCAGCCTTTGATCCCAATCAGGTGACTCCCGAGCATCTGGACACCAGCATGTTCAAGGTGCCCGAGGGCATGGAGATCTCGGTCTGGGCCACCTCTCCCATGCTGTTTAACCCCGCCAACATGGATGTGGATGCCGAAGGCCGTGTCTGGGTCGCGGAAGGTATCAACTACCGCCGGCATAGTGGCCGCAGCCGTGAGGGGGACGCCATCCGCGTGCTGGAAGATACCGATGGCGATGGCAAGGCGGACAAGTCTCACGTCTTCGTGCGGGAAAAGGAGCTGGAGTGCCCTCTGGGTGTGGCGGTCTTTGACAACGTCATTGTCGTCTCCAACGCCCCGAACATCATCGTTTACACCGACGTCAATCGTGACCTCAAATTCGATCCGGCTGTGGATAAGCGTGAGGTGCTGCTGGATGGCTTCGAGCAGCCTCAGCACGATCACAGTCTCCACGCGGTGTATGCGGGACCGGATGGCCGCTGGTATTTCAGCAACGGCAACTGTGGTGCCCAGTTTAGCGATAAAAGCGGTAACACCTTCCGCATCGGCAGCGGTTACTTGAACAACAGCTACACTGGCGAAAAGAGTGACGACGGTCACGTCTATGTCGGTGGTTTCACCGCCAGCCTGGACCCGAGCGGCCACAACGTGCGCATCCTCGGTTACAACTACCGCAACAGCTTTGAGGGCGTGCGTAACTCCTTCGGCGACATGTATCTGAATGACAATGATGATCCCCCCGCCTGCCGCGTCAGCCATCTCATCGAAGGCGGCAGCTTCGGCTTCTTCTCGCCCGACGGCAAACGCCAGTGGCGTGCCGACAAACGCCCTGGTCAGACCATTGCCGTGGCGGAATGGCGTCAGGACGATCCCGGCAGCATCCCGGCTGGAGATGTCTATGGGGGCGGTGCCCCGACCGGCATGACCTTTTATGAAAACGGTGCGCTGGGCGACAAATGGAAAGGCCTGCTGCTGAGCTGCGAAACAGGTCGCAACGTGGTGTTCGGTTATCTGCCAAAACCCGATGGCGCTGGCATGAAGCTGGAGCGCTTTGATTTCTGCACCAGCAACACCACCGGTGTCTTCAAGGGCAGCGACTTCGTGGGGGGCAAGGACAACATGTCCGATGAGCGCCACACGCTGTTCCGTCCGAGCGATGTCTGCGTCGGCATGGATGGTGCCATCTACATCAGCGACTGGTTTGACAAACGCACCGGCGGTCACATGGATACCGATGAGACCTGCAGCGGCACGATTTATCGCATCGTGCCGAAGGGCACCAACCCCAAGGTGACCAAGGTAAACTACGACACGATTGAAGGTCAAATCGCAGCCCTGAAATCACCCGCCAACAACGTCCGCCATACCGGATTTGTGAAGCTGAAGGAACAGGGAGACAAAGCCCTGCCTGCCGTCACCGCCTTGCTGGATGATGCCAATCCCTACATCGCAGCACGTGCCGTCTGGCTGCTGGCTCAGATGGGTGAAAAGGGTAACCTGAAAGTCCGCACCTGGCTGGAGTCTGACGATGCCAACAAGCGCCTCGTGGCTCTGCGTGCACTGCGCGCTGCGGGAGGAGATCTCATGCACCTTTTCAACACGCTGGCTGCCGATGACAGCGCCGCCGTCCGTAGTGAAATCGCCGTCGCCATGCGCGATGTGCCGTTTGCCCAGAGTGAGCACATCCTGGTGGAACTGGCCAAACGTTCCGATGGACAAGATCGTTCTTACCTTGAGGCCTGGGGCATCGGCTGCACGGGTAAAGAAGCCGAGGTTTGGGCGGCCCTTCACAAACTGAGCAACGGTGTAGCTCCCGAAGAATGGACCAACGCCTTTGCCCAAGTCACCTGGCGTCTGCACCCCGCCGCTGCTGTAGAAGCGGTGAAAACTCGTGCGCTCTCCAGCAAACTGAGTGCGCCCCAGCGCAAGCTGGCTCTGGACACCCTGGCCTTCACCCAAGACGCCTCGGCCGCTCAAGCCATGCTGGCGGTAGCCAAGGATAAGGAATCCCCAATCCATGGTGATGCCATGTGGTGGCTGATCAATCGCAGCACGAATGACTGGTCCAGCTACAACATCGCCGGTGAACTGAAGGCTCAGGGCATCTTCGATCCTGAAGCCACCAAACTGGTCACCATCGAGACCCCTCCCGCCATGCCGAGCCTGGTGAAGCTGGATGAGGTGCTGGCGCTCAAAGGTGATGCCAAGAATGGCTCCTCCCTGGTCGTCCGCTGCGTGATGTGCCACCAGATCAATCATCAAGGCGTCGAGTTTGGTCCGAGCCTGCAAGGCTGGGGGCTGAGCCAGCCGACCGACATCATCGCCCAAGCCATCTTGGAGCCGAGCAAGGACATCGCTCACGGCTTCGAGGGCATGGAGATCGTCACCAAGGATGGCATCAAGATCCACGGCATGGTGCTCACCGATGGGGATGTGCTCATCGTTCGCAGCATGGGCGGCCAGACCCAGTTTGTGCCGAAGAGCCGCATCGCCAGCCGTAAGAAGATGGACCGCTCTCTGATGCTCAGCGCCAGCCAACTCGGACTCTCCGCCCAGGACATTGCCGACATCGTGGCCTACATGCGCCAGACGGAGTAATCGTTAGTCTTCGCTTACAGCAAAAAAGCGGTTGGGAAGTCCCATCCGCTTTTTTTGTGTCCTGCTCGGATTCGAGGTTATCCAAAGCAGCAATCTTGGGCAGGCTCGGCTTTACTTGACCTGCCTCAGATAATGCGTCACCGCCGTCTCGTTGTGCTTACGGATGACCTGGGCGAGCTTATCCGCATCTTGTTGGCGAAAGGCCCGCAGGATGGCTCGGTGATCTTTATTGGCTTGTTCGGGGCTGGGCGGTTGAGTGCCTTGAAAAGCAAGGCGGTGTAGCCTTTCCCACTCGGCCAGGAGGGCTTGGAGCCCCTCTTCGGCGCGGCTGAAGCCTGCGATGTGGCAGGGCAGGAGATGAAACTCACGGTTGGCCTGTTCGAAGGCCGCATGATCCCCGCGTTCAGCCGCCGTCTCCAGTCGCTTGAGAATGGTTTCCAGGGCACGGAGATCAGCCTCCGTCATCCGAGGCAGGGCCTGTAAGGCGGAGGCGGTTTCCAAGGCACCTAACAGAGCAAAGATCTCGGTGATGGCGGAAATATCCACGGGGGTGACACGCACGCCGGTATGCGCTCGAATTTCCACCAGCCGCTCGGACTGAAGCTGCCTCAGGGCCTCCCGCACCGGGATGATGCTCACCTGAAAACGTTTGGCCAAGGCATCGATGACCAGCACCTCCCCAGGCTGGAGTTGCCCGCCCATGATCTCGGCCCGCAGCGCTTCATACACCGCCCGCTGCTTGGTGGGGATCGGCGTGGAACGAATTTCGACATTCGTTCCTTCCGAGGAAAGCTGGGATTTGGCGCGTCGCATGAGGGCGGGGGACTGGAAAAGTCATTTGCCATATATCATATATGATGTATGACGCAACAAGCATCCGCGTTTTCTGCGCAATGCTTTCCAACCAGAATTCTTCGCATCGCATGAGCATCCAACGCATCGGCATCATCCTCAATGGCGTCACCGGACGCATGGGCACCAACCAACACCTTGTTCGTTCCATCTTGGCCATCATTCGGCAGGGCGGGATCAAGGTCTCCGATGATCTGACCCTGATGCCAGACCCCATTCTCACGGGCCGTAGCGCCAGTAAGCTTCAGGCGCTGGCCGACAAGCATAGCTGCGTCAAAACCGGGCCGCTGAAGACCAGTACGGATTTGGAAGCGGTCTTGGCGGACCCTGCTTACCCGATCTTCTTCGATGCTTCAGGCACCCTGCACCGTGCCCGCTTTGTCGAGATGGCGGCCGCCGCTGGAAAGGCGATTTATTGTGAGAAACCCACGGCCGTGGAGACGGCGGAGGCACTGCGTCTGGCGGAGGTTTGTGAAAAAGCCGGGATCAAGAACGGTGTGGTTCAGGACAAGCTCTGGCTCCCAGGCCTGCGCAAGCTGGCACTGCTGAAGGATCAAGGGTTCTTCGGTCGCATCCTCAGCGTGCGGGGTGAGTTTGGTTATTGGGTGTTCACCGGCGAGCATGAGGGCCAGCCTGCTCAGCGGCCTTCTTGGAACTATCGCAAGGAAGACGGCGGCGGCATCATCGTGGACATGCTTTGCCACTGGCGCTACGTGATTGATAATTTGTTCGGCGAAGTGAAGTCCGTGTCCTGCCTCGGTGCCACCCATGTGCCGAATCGAGTGGATGAGAAAGGCCAGGCCTATGTCTGCGATACAGATGATAGCTGCTATGCCACCTTTGAGACCGCTGAGAATGTGGTGTGCCAATTCAACAGCTCCTGGACCGTGCGTGTGCGTCGCGATGACCTGCTGACGCTTCAGGTGGATGGCACTCATGGCTCGGCGTTGGTGGGCCTGCGCAAGTGCTGGTTCCAGTCTCTGGCGGGCACGCCGAAACCGATCTGGAATCCCGATATTGATAGCCCGATCAATCACTACGACCATTGGCAGGAAGTGCCGGACATGATGGAGTATGACAACGCTTTCAAGATCCAGTGGGAGCTCTTCATCAAGCACGTGGTTCTCGATACCCCCTTCCGCTGGACGCTGCGTGAAGGTGCCAAGGGCGTGCAACTGGCTGAACTCGGCCTGCAGAGCTGGGCTGAGCGCAAGTGGCTGGATGTCCCAGCGATTTGATCCTGCTCTCGATCACTCCTCCGGTTCAGGCTCTGCAAAGCGGACTTCAATGTCGGGCAGAGTCTGAGCCAAGGCGCTGCCTTTGGCCTTGCCCATCACACACATGGCGGTGGCGAGGGCGTCGCTGGTGGTGCAGTCGGGGGCGATTACCGAGCAGGCGATTCTTGTGGTGAGACCCAGGCCTGTCTTGAGCGAAAGGATGTGAGAGTAACGAGTGCCCTCAATCTCAATGAACTGATAGAGATCCCCCGAGGTGGATACGGCACGATTCGCCAAGACCACAGTCGTGAGTTCATCGGCATCCCCAGCCCGATTGAAGGTGCGCAGTTTGATTTCCCAGCCCGGTTTCCCCGGTGGGGCATCGCCGACCGCAGTGTCTCCGCCCGCCTGGACCACGGCTTGAGAAAGGCCCTGTTGTTTCAGGAGGCGCAGGCATTCATCTGCGGCATATCCTTTGGCAATGCCGCCGAGATCCAGAAGGGTCCCGGTTTGAAGGGTGACGCTGCGCGTGGTTGGATCAAGCTGGATGCGATGCCAGTCCGTGGCCGTGATGGCTGACTGCAAGCGGGTCTGCGGGGGGAGCTTGCCCTGCCGCTTCGTGCGGCGCCAAAGCTGAGACAGATGGCCACAGGTGGGATCGAAGGCGCCTGCGGTCTGTTGCGCCAGGGTGACGGCACGTTGGAGAACCTCAAAAAGCGGGGGACTGACTTGGACGGGATAGGAAGTCCCGGGCGCACACAGGCGCATCAGTTCACTCGTGGGATCATAGTCCGTGAAGCTGTGATTCAGCTCGGCGATGCGTTTGAAACAAACCTCTGCGGCCGCTTCCGCCTGGGGCTGGCTTTCGGCATAACAAGAGATGCGGAATGTGGTGGCCATGCCGGGGCCGGAAAAGTCAAAGCGCTGGAGTGGGGCAGGGGCCGATGAATGGAGGGGCGATTTTGGGGCTGTTTGGCCTACGTTGATGTGAGATGCTATGGATCGCCCCCTCACCCCAGCCCTCTCCCCGCTGCGCAGGGCGAGGGAGTCAGACGCTGACGCGATGTGAGGTTTCGAAGACCTAGAGACATCATCCCTCTCCTCGGGAGGAGAGGTTAGGTGAGGAGCGATGGTGCCCTTTTCCTGGAGAGGCGGCTTCGTGATTTCCACAGCCGTTTCGCCCGCCTGGATACCCCCCAAACAAAACACCCCGAAAGCCAGAAGGCTAACGGGGTGCCAAAGGTTCATTGAAGAACAGAACTGCGGTTAGGCCACCAAAGTCTGATTGCGGTCAGGGCCGACGCCGAGCAGGCTGACGCGAGCTCCGGTGAGCTCTTCCAGGCGCTTCAGGTAGGCCTTCGCCAGATCAGGCAGATCGGCGAAGTTCTTGATCTGACTGAGGTCCTGCTTCCAACCCTGATGGGTTTCATAGATAGGCTCGCAGGCTTCGATGTCTTCGATGGTGCTCGGCGGATAGTGGATGGTTTCACCGCGCAGCTTGTAGGCGATGCAGATATCGATGGTGTCCAGACCGTCCAGACCGTCGAGGTTGGTGATGGCCAGTTCATCGGCACCGTTGATCATGACGGCATAGCGCACGAGCACGGCATCCAGCCAACCGCAGCGGCGGGCACGACCGGTGGTGGCACCGAATTCACGGCCCATGTTGTGCAGCATGTCACCGATGGCGTCGTTCTCCGTGATGAAGGGACCGGAACCCACGCGGGTGGTGTAGGCCTTAGCCACTGCCACGACCTTATCGATCATGCGTGGAGGCACGCCAGAGCCTGTGCACGCACCGCCAGAGGTGGTGTTGGAGCTGGTGACGAAAGGATAGGTGCCGTGGTCGATGTCCAGGTAGGTTCCCTGAGCGCCTTCGAAGAGCAGGCTCTTACCGGCCTTGATGGCTTCGTGGCAAATGACAGCGGTGTTGGTGATGTGGGGGGCCAGTTCCTTAGCGGCGGCCAGCACTTGCGTGATGGTTTCCTCCACCGGCACTTCGTCCACACCGGCTTCGCGCAGGAATTCGTTGTTGGACTCGATGCGATGACGCAGCTCTTCGGCCAGTTTCTCCGGCTGGGTCAGCAGGATGGCGCGCAGACCGCAACGCTCGACCTTATCCGCGTAGGCGGGACCGATGCCACGACCGGTGGTGCCGATCTTCTTGTCGCCACGCTTGGCTTCACGAGCCTTGTCCAGGCCTTTGTGGTAAGGCATGACGAGGTGAGCGGTCTCGCTGATCTTCAGGTTCTCCGGCGTGATCTTCACGCCCTGGCCACGTAGCTTGTTCATCTCCTCGATCAGGCCAAGCACGTCCATGACGACGCCGTTGCCGATGACGCAGAGCTTGTCTTCCCACAGAATGCCGCTGGGGATGAGATGCAGGATGTATTTGGTGCCGTTGTTGATGACGGTGTGCCCCGCGTTATTACCGCCTGCGGCGCGGACGACGACGTCTGTGTTCTCTGTGAGGTAATCAACGATCTTACCTTTTCCTTCATCGCCCCACTGGGCACCGACAACAATGGTATTGGACATTTACTTTGAGTTTTTCACGGCGCATGGAGGCCGCATCCTTGGTTGGTTTCTGTTCTATCTAAATGGGCAAAAGGAATCTGGCTAGCGGCAATTCACTGCCGCCAGGGATCGCCACGGGGTGCGATCTGGGGGGATTCCGATCAGGCGGTCATTTGGCTGAAGGAAAAGACGGCGTAGGCGCAAACGAGCAGCGCCAGCACGCCCAGGCCGATCAGAGGACCGGCTCCATTGCCTTTGGCCTTGCCTTTCGGGCCGAATCCGACCCGGCGGCTGCGATTGATCGGTGTATCGCCATACCCGCTCGCCATGGTGCGGGTTGGGGCGCTGTAGGTGGGCGCCTCTTCGTAGTCGCCAATGAAGGTGCAGTCCACATGACCGACGGTGAAAAGACTGCCGTGGCCCAGCTCGAAACGCTCCGCAGGCTGGCCCGAGACTTTGCTACCGTTGGTGGAACCCAAATCCGTAAAGGTCCAGGTGCTGCCGTCGAAGACCAGCTCGCCATGATGGCTGGAAACCGAGTCATGGGCAATCACGATCGAATTGTCATCGGTGCGGCCGAGCGGCATGCGCTCTGCGGTCAGCTCGATTTCGCCACTGGTGCCTTCGGGGGTTGTATACTGAATTTTTGCCATAGCGTGAGAGGATTTAGCAGGCCACGGCCTAACTGGCAAGCCGCAATCCTCGCTCCCCGGTCAGTGTTCCACAGGCAGGGAAATCGGCGGTTCCGGCTCGCACGGAAGGCGGGATTGTGCCAAAAGGGCAAGCTGCATGTCCGCCACCTTCCTTTATGCCCTCTGCCGATCTGGTTCTGAGCCTGCCCTGAAACGGGATGTGGCGGTGCGGCTGGGAGGGCAGTTGACCCCCGCTTTCATGCGCCCGCAGTTGATCACCTGGAAGGCGTTGGACGGGGCTGAAACCTCCCTTTTCGATTCCGGGTTTGCCTTGGTTGCGGGCAGGACGGTGGGGAAGGCCACGACCGTGGGCGAGGTTGTCAGCCTCGTTCAAGCCGCAGGTATCACCCCGCAGCGGTTGCAGGTGCTACCGCGTGAGGCCCCAGAGGAAGGCGTCTCCGAAGAAACCTGGGGGCGAGTGAGCACTCTGGGCCGGGAGCTGGCCGAGGCCTTGGCCGTGCCCCATGGCGGACGGGCGAGCCCGGGTGAGACGGTGCTGGATATTATCGTCGGCACGGTGGCTGAGCCTTGGCTCGTCGGGGTGCGAAACCATAGGGACGGGGCTTTTCCCGATGTGGAGGAGCTTTTGCGCGTGGCTCTGCCTGAGGCGGCTCCCTCGCGTGCTTGGCTGAAGATGGAGCAGGCGCTGCGCTGGTTGGGAAAAGACTCCGCCTTGGCCGGAGCCACGGTGCTGGAGCTGGGGAGTGCGCCGGGCGGGGGCTCCCTCTGCCTGTTGGATCACGGAGCGACGGTTTATGGGGTGGACACTGGGGCGATGGACCCCCGAGTGCTGGCTTATCCCACCTTTCATCATCTCCGGGTGTCTGCTGGGGATCTCCAGCGTGAGATGGTGCCTCGGCAGGTCGATGTGCTGGCCTCGGACATGAACCTGGAGCCGCGGGTGGTCTGCCAATATGCCGAGAAGTTCGCCTCACGGCTGCGCCCGGCCGGGCTCATCCTGACCCTGAAGCTGAATACTCCTCAGGTGGAGGCCAGTTTGCCGACGATCATCGACCGCGTTCGGCGCTGGGCTCCTGGCCCCGTCGATGTCAGGCAGCTTCCCGCCAATCGCCGAGAGATCACCCTCGTCTCTTGGGCTGAAAACGACCGGCGCTGATGCACACAAAACCACTCCTCGGCAGCATCATGGTATGTGAAAAGTCGGGGTCTCCGACGTTCTAGGGAGATGATTCGTCTCCTCTCGCTGTTCCTCCTCTCCACCGCTTGGTTGCAGGTGCAGGCTCAAACCAATGTCTTGACGCTCGGCGTCACGGGAGATGGTAAAACCGATGATACGGCAGCGATCCAAAAAGCCGTCAATGAGCATGGCAGCCTGCTTTTCCCCAAAGGCACCTACAAGCTCAGCCGCACCATCGCCGTGGATCTCTCCAAGACGGGGCTGGCGGCTCTCTCCAGCGATGGCACGGCGCGGTTCATCATGAGTGGGGCAGGTCCGGCCTTTCAGATCATCGGGCACCATGAGGGCACTGCCGCACCGTCATCCCTGAAGCCTGAGGTGTGGGAGCAGGAGCGGACACCGATGATCAGTGGGCTTGAGGTCTTTGGCGCTCATCCGGAGGCGGATGCTTTTTCCATTGGCGGCACCATGCAGGTCACGCTGCATCGCGTGGTGGTGAGCAAGTGCCGCCATGCCGTGATCCTCACGCCGCGCAATCGCAATGTCTTGATCAGCGACTGCCATCTCTACGATAACACCGGCATCGGGGTCTTCCTCGACAACGTCAATCTCCACCAGATCAACATCGTCGGCTGCCACATCAGCTACAACCGAGGCGGCGGTGTGGTTTCCCGAGGCGGCAATGTGCGCAACCTGCACATCGGCACCTGCGATATCGAGGGCAACCATCACGCCGACTCGCCACCCTCCGCCAATGTTGAGCTAGACTCCACCGGCGGGTCCATCGGCGAGGTGGCCATCACGGGCTGCACGCTCCAGCACACCAGTAAGGCTCCCGGTTCAGCGAATATCCGCATCCTCGGCGCAGGCACCGATCCCAACCTGGAGCGCCGGGTGGGTCGTGCCCATACCCGAGAAGGCAACGTCACCATCACCGCCAATGTGTTCAGCGACGTGCGGGTGAATATCGAGGTGAAGGAATCCCGGGGCGTGGTGATCAGCGGCAATACTTTCTGGGAGGGCTTTGAGCACGATATCCTGGCGGAGAACTGCGAGCACCTCATCGTCAGCCATAACAACTTCGACCGGAACCCACGCTATCTGGTCAATGGTTTCGACAACTCCGAGAATAATGGCTTGGTTTTCAAAGGCTGCTCAGACAGCTCTATCTCGGGCAACATCATCGCCGGAGTCGTGCGCCAGCGTGCTGCGGTGGATGTGCAAGACGGTCGCCGTCTCATGATCACGGGCAACAGCATCCTGGATAGCGATGGCGCGGGCCTGCGCTTGGAGTCGGTTCAGCAGAGCCTGATCAGCGATAACCTCATCCGCGACGACCGGGAAGGGGACAAGAAGTCCAAAGAACCCTCCCTGCTTCTTATCGGAGGGAACGATAACCAGATCGGGGCTAACCTGCTGGGCAATGGCAAGAAGGTGGAGTGAGGCAGGGCCACTCAGTCGTTACTGATCAGCTTTTTCACAGGCACCGTGTTCAGCCCAATGCCGAACGGTGACTGGGTCTAAGTCGTAGCCGTTAGGCCAAGTCAAGACACCGTCATCAATGTCCATGTCGGCAAAAAACGCCGGAGAATGAAGCGGCATTACCATCGGGCCTGTTTGCGCCAAAAGCCAATCGGATAGATTTAACTCTGCGACTACACCGTCACGAAACCGGACGGCAATCTGATGGTCTCCTGTCACCCGGGCTCGGGTAATGTCGCATGCTGAAAGAGTGGTCAAGGATGCAGGCATAGAGCCATTTTATATTAGAGGAGTAATTTTAAGGCGATTCGTTCCTCTGGCATGTAGGGCTTACTTCTGCCCATAATACGCCCCCGGGCCGTGCTTGCGGAGGTGATGCTTGTCCAAGATGTGACTGGGAATCGGTGTGACGCTTGGGTTTAAAGCGAAGGTGGCTAGGGCCATCTGGGCGCACATTTCCAGGGCGATGCTGTTGTTCAGGGAATCCTGGGCGTTTTTGCCAAAGGTGAAGGGGGCATGATGAAGCTGCAGCACGGCAGGCATCTCCAAAGGGCTGAGCTTCAATTCGCGGAGACGCTCGACGATGGCCACTCCCGTGTAATGCTCATAGTCTGCGGCCACTTCCTCCGGCGTGAGCGCACGCACCACGGGGACGGTGCCATAAAAGTGATCGGCATGCGTGGTGCCGTAGCAGGGAAGCTCGCTCCCAGCTTGGGAGAAAGCGGTGGCGTGCAGGCTGTGGGTGTGGGTGACTCCGCCGATCTCAGGAAACTCGCGATAGAGATGGAGGTGGGTCTTGGTATCTGAAGAGGGGCGCAGTTTTCCCTCCACCACGTGGCCTTCGAGATCGAGGATCACGATATCATCCGGGGTGAGCGCGTCATAATCCACGCCGCT
Organism: Prosthecobacter debontii; assembly: GCF_900167535.1. Taxonomy (NCBI): domain Bacteria; kingdom Pseudomonadati; phylum Verrucomicrobiota; class Verrucomicrobiia; order Verrucomicrobiales; family Verrucomicrobiaceae; genus Prosthecobacter; species Prosthecobacter debontii. The sequence continues at coordinate 52,773 of NZ_FUYE01000014.1, read as the reverse complement.
GGGTTTGATGGCCCACAAGCCTGAAACACGGTCGATGCCGGAGACATTCCCCCAGGTCAGGCGCACGAGACCACTGGCGGGGAGGGCACGGTTAGCATCACAGACTTGCTGTTTCAGGTCGGAGAGAGTCATGGCGAGGGGATGTTCTGGAGCGGTCGAGAGCGCTTTTCAAGAATGACAATCTGGATTTGGCAAGGATGAACTTCGTCTCGACGGTCTGCCAAGGCCGTGTTACGCGTTCCACCCCCAGCCAAGAATTTGGCGGTGGATTGTCCCATTTCCCCACATGGCCGAAGCCCTCCCTACGAAGAACCCGTCTCAGATGACGGATGCCGAGATCGCGCAGTTGAAGATGCCCTATGGTCGCATCCTGGTTTACCTGAAGCCCTGGCTGGGCCGTTTCATTCTGGGGGTGGTGCTGGGGATCGGCGCCGCCGCCTTCAATGGGGTGCTGATCATCGCCATCTCCCTGATTTTCCAGTTGGTCCTGGATGGTGGTTCGCAGACCCTGGGCGAGCCCTTGAAGGTGCCGATTTTGGGGGAGGTGAACATTGCCGAGCTCCTGGGTTTCTCCAACGATACGAAGGTGGGGCTCTGGGGGGTCATCTTCGCCTGTGCCTGCATCCCAGTGCTGATGTTCATCAACGGTTTCCTGGAGTATCTGAACAAATACTGCCTGGCCTGGGTGGGCGCTAAGATGCTGTTTCACATTCGCAGCGACGTGTTTCGCAGCATCTTGCGGCAGTCTCCGGCTTTCTTTAGCCATACCAAGGCGGGGGAGCTCATGCAGACGGTGTTTAACCAATCCCGCGTGGCCCAGACGAACGCGGTCCAGCTTGTGCAATTGCTGACCAATCGCCCCCTGACCATCATTGCCATCCTGTATGTGTTGTTCGCGCAGGATTGGTTCTTTACCTTGATGTCGCTGGTGATCTTCCCGCTTTGCTTGGCCCCCATCATCACCATCGGGCGGCGTGTGAGGAAGTCGGGCTCGCGTGAAGAAAAAGAAGTGGGGACCATGATGACCACCATGCATGAGTCCTTCACCGGGATTCGTCTGGTGAAAGCTTATGCCCGCGAGAGCTATGAGGTGAAGCGTTTTGACAGGGCCAACCGCACGATGATTCAGAACATGCTGCGCTGGACCCGGGCCACCGAATTGGTGGGCCCGATTGTGGAATCTGTGGCTTCCATCGGGATCGCGGCAGGGCTGGTGTATTTCTGGATGCAGCAACGCAGTGCCGGCGAGCTGATCGTGCTGGTGATGGCGCTGACGAAGATCTACCCGCCGGCCAAGGAACTGAGCAAGGTCAACATGCTCATGCAGAAGACGGTGTTCGCCGTGAACAAAGTGGTGCACCTGCTGGATCGCGCCGCCGATATTCAGGATGCACCGAATGCGCCTGATCTGCCACGCATCAAAGGTGCGGTGACCTATGAGAATGTGTCCTTCTCCTACAGCAACATTGATGGAAAACCGCTGGAGCGTGCGGCGGTGACGGGGGTGCATCTGGAACTCGCCCCAGGAAAATTCTATGCCCTCGTCGGCCCCAGCGGCGCTGGCAAGAGCACTTTATTCTCCTTGCTCCTGCGGTTTTATGATCCGGCCTCCGGGCGGGTGCTCATGGATGGCATCGATATCAAGACGGTGACTCAGGACAGCGTGCGGGACAACATCGGCCTGGTCAGTCAAGACACCTTCCTTTTCCACGACACGATCCGGGAGAATATCCGCTATGGCCGCCTGGACGCGACCAATGAGGAGATCCTCGCCGCAGCGAAAAAGGCTCATGCCCATGAATTCATCCAGCAGATCCAAGGCGGTTACGACGCCGTGGTCGGGGATGCGGGTTGCAACCTTTCAGGCGGGCAGAAGCAGCGACTGTCCATCGCTCGTGCCATCTTGCGCAATGCTCCGATCTTGCTGCTGGATGAAGCGACCAGTGCCCTGGATACCGAGACGGAGAAAATCATTCAGGAAGCCATTCACACCCTGTCCGAAGGGAAGACCGTGATCGCGATCGCACACCGTCTCTCCACCATCATGGAGGCGGATCAGATCGTGGTCATGAAGGACGGCCAGGTGGATGCCGTGGGCAGCCACAGCGAATTGCTGAAGACCAGCGTCTTGTATCAGAAGCTCTACTCGCTCCAGTTCAACGAGTAAGCCGCACTGGCGATGTGGCCTTGAGTGGGGTCGCAAGGAGACAAGAGGAAATTTCCCTTGTCTCCGCGACACCACCCTGACAGCGATCCATCACCAAGCGGCCACGACCTCGTAGGCATAGCCTGTGAGGTATTCCGTTTCAGGAATCGTGGCCAGGATCGGATGGTCAGGGCGTTGCGTGTAAGTGGCGACCCGGCGCAGGGTCTTTTTCGCATCCACAGCAGCGTCTTCGATGCTGGCGTGAAACTCCCCTTTGCTCACGTGATGGCTGCAACTGTAAGTGGCCAGGATGCCGCCGGGTTGCAGCATCTTCATGGCACGCAGATGGATCTCCTTGTAGCCGCGCATGGCGTCCTTCACGCTGGCTTTGGTCTTCGTGAAGGAAGGCGGATCGAGAATGATCAGGTCGTAGGTGGCTCCGCTGGATTCCTGCTGCTTGAGGAAATCAAAGCAGTTGGCGGCGATGAACTTGATATTGGCTCCTGCGATGGCGGCGTTCTTTTCCGCCAGGGCGACGGCGCTTTCACTGATGTCCACGGCGGTCACTTCGCTGGCACCTGCCAGGGCGCAGGCTTGGGCAAAGCCGCCTTGATTGGTGAAGCAGTCGAGGACACGGCGGCCTTTGGCCAAACGGGCAGCGTGTTGATAGTTATCGAGCTGATCGAGATACAGGCCGGTTTTTTGTCCTTCGATGAGATCGGCATGGAAGGCGCTGCCCTGATACCGCACCACATAAGGTTCTGGGGTTTCACCATACACCGTGCCTTTGATTTGCTCCAGCCCTTCGGCTTTGCGGACACCGCCTTCATTGCGTTGGACGATGCCCTTCGGGGAAAACACTTTCACCAGGGCTTCGATGATGAGCTCCTGCCGTTGAGCCATGGCGAGTGTCAAAGTTTGCAGGACGAGGTGGTCGCCGTAACGATCCACCACTACGCCGGGAAGGCCGTCCGACTCACTCCACACCATGCGGCAGAGGCTGGTATCGACACCGGCATCCTCCCGGCTTTTCAGGGCACGCTCGATGCGGCGGATGAAGAAATCCAGATCCAAGTCCTGGCGGCGATAGGAGAACAAACGTGCGCTGATCTGCGACTTGGGATTGTAGATGGCGCTGCCCATGGGCTTGCCTCGTGCATCCTGAAGCTGAACCACGTCGCCAGGCTGAGGATCTCCGAATCGTCCCTTGATCTCCGTGGCATAAACCCAGACGTGACCGTGAAAAATGCGCGCGCGCGGCTGGATGGAGAGAGTAGGCATGGCTGGGAAGGGGGAAACGAACCCTTTCCATGCACTGGCTTTGCAGGGATAGCAAGTAGTCCAGTTGGGCTCCAACTGGGTTAGAGAAGATGCGAGAGTTCATTGAGCCGTTGGAGCCTAACGGCGCTACTTGAGGGCTGGCGCAGCAATCGTCGTCCAGTTGGGCTCCAACTGGGTTTGAGGAGGAGCGAGAGTTCATTGAGCCGTTGGAGCCCAACGGCGCTACTTGAGGCGCTTGCGCTCTGCCGGACCCTTCATAACTTTCGACATGACATGAAGTTCCACTTTTTCGATCCAGCGTCTGACGTGGAGGTGAGTCGGAGGAACCTTCCGCATTGGGAGCAGCGGGATGCTTATTACTTCCTGACCTGGCGCACGGCAGATTCGATTCCGGCAACCGTGTTGGATCAATGGCTAAGAGAGCGAGGCCAGTGGTTGACTGACCATGGCATTGATCCTGCCCAGGAGGATTGGCAGCGAGATCTTGAAAAACTCCCTGAAGCCGAACATCGAGAATTCTACCGGCGCTATACCGAGCGTTGGCATCGGATGCTGGATGCTTGTCACGGAGAGTGTGTGTTACGTGATCCGAACGTGAGTGAAATCGTTGCGGAAAATCTCCAGCATCAAAATGGTCATCCCTATGAGCTGGAGGCTTGGGTTGTGATGCCTAACCATGTGCATGTTTTGGTCGGCGTGCCAGGGCGCGGGGCTTTGAAGACGCTGTGTCGGAACTGGAAGAACTATACAGCCAAACGCATCAACCAACGGTTGAATCGCGTAGGACAGTTCTGGCAGTGGGAAAGCTTCGATCACCTTGTGCGTAGCGAAGCTAGCCTGGAGAAGTTTCGTCGTTACATCCTCGATAATCCTGGTAAAGCCAAGTTAAGCGAGGGCTCGTATCGGATGTGGAGTAAGGGGCAGCAGGAGCCTCGTTGCGCTCCCAAGTAGCCCAGTTGGGCTCCAACTGAGTTAGAGAGGGTGCGAGAGTTCATTGAGCCGTTGGAGCCTAACGGCGCTACTTGAGGGCTGGCGCAGCAATCGTCGTCCAGTTGGGCTCCAACTGGGTTTGAGGAGGAGCGAGAGTTCATTGAGCCGTTGGGGCCCAACGGCGCTACTTGAGGGCTGGCGCAGCAACGTAGTCCAGTTGGGCTCCAACTGGGTTTGAGAAGATGCGAGGGTTCATTGAGCCGTTGGAGCTCAACGGCGCTACTTGAGGGCTGGCGCAGCAACGTCGTCCAGTTGGGCTCCAACTGAGTTAGAGAGGGTGCGAGAGTTCGTTGAGCCGTTGGGGCCCAACGGCGCTACTTGAGGGCTGGCGCAGCAATCGTCGTCCAGTTGGGCTCCAACTGGGTTTGAGAAGGAGCGAGAGTTCGTTGAGCCGTTGGAGCCCAACGGCGCTACTTTGTCGGCACAAAACCTCGGGCGACTTGGGCTGCGGTGGCAAAGTCGGCGAAGGTGAGGGTCAGGTATTGCAGCTTGGCCTTGAGCGGTTCCTTGAGGGTGGGCTCCACGATCAAGGATTCGTTCATGTAGATCGAGATCGGTTTGCCCAGATTGTTTTCGACCACGTCTTGGACCTCTTCCAATTTGTCCCCTTGGAAATAGACACGCACCTGCGGTTTGGTTTCATAGGTGAGTCTGAGTTCCAGGCGCTCGATGTCAGCGGGCTTCAGGTGCAGTTCGGCAGCCTGAGTGGCGCAGGTGGCGATCGCGAGAAGGAGGAGAGGCAGGAGGTTTTTCATGGTCGGTCGTGGAGATGATGGTCTGGAGACCGTCCTGCGAATCAGCAACTTTGATTCCACGGGCGAATGGGATGGGGCGATGAGTCGAGTGATAGGATGAAAATACCATCCTGCCATCCGATGAAGGTGGCCGTTGCTTCCCTGAGCGACCACCCCCCAGACGCAAAAAGCCAGAAGGATAGGTTCCTCCTGGCTTCGTGAGGGTCTTGTTAGGCGGCGAGTCCTAGTTGGCGACGAGGTCGTAACCACGCCAGTCCTTGATGGTCACCTCGGCAAAGCTGCCGACGGGGAGCGTCTTGTCCACGAAGACCGTGGTATCAATGTCCGGTGCATCCATCTCACTGCGAGCGACGCCGGGTTCCTCAATGAGGACGCGCATTTTACGACCGACTTGGGCGCGGTTCACCTGCTCCACGCTGCGCTGGATGGCGCGCATGGCTTCATTCCAGCGGGCCTTGCGAGTCATGTGATGGAGTTGACCTTCCATCTTCGCGGCGCGGGTATCTTCCTCACGGGAGTAGTTGAAGACCCCGGCGCGTTCGAATTTTTCGTCCTCGATGAATTGGAGGAGCTCATTGAAATCCGCCTCCGTTTCACCCGGGAAGCCGACGATGAAGGTGGTGCGGATGGCGATGTCGGGGACGCCTGCCCGGATGCGCTTGAGTAGATTGCGGATGTAGGCGCCATCGGTCTCACGGCGCATGAGGGTCAGCATGTTATCGCTGATGTGCTGGAGCGGCATGTCAATGTAGCGGGCCACCTTGGGGCTTTCCGCGATGGCCTGAATGAGGTCGTCGCTCCAGTGCGCGGGGTGGGTGTAAAGCAGGCGGATCCAGAAGTCGCCGGGGATGGCGTTGAGTTCCCGAATGAGGGTGGAGAGGGATTCGCCTTTGGTGGAATCGACGCCGCTGCGGGGTTTCGGGCGCTCACCTTCCCACTTATCCATGCCGAAGTAAGTGGTGTCTTGAGAGATGAGATTGATCTCCTTCACGCCGCTCTCGATGAGCTGGCGGGCTTCCTTGATAACGCTTTCCTGGGTGCGGCTGCGGTGACGACCCCGGATGCGGGGAATGATGCAGAAGGAGCAGGGATGATTGCAGCCTTCCGCGATCTTGATGTAAGCGAAGTGCTTCGGCGTGAGGCGGAAGCGCGGGGTGTCGTAGTCCGGGATGTATTGAGGCCCCTTGGTGACGAGGTTTTCCTGCTCTTCCTTACCCATCAGGCCCTGAATGATCGGGGCCACCTGGGTGATCTGGTCCAGGCCGATGAAGGCGTCCACGTCGGGCATCAGGCTGGGCAGTTCATCCTTGAATCGCTGGGACAGGCAGCCAGCGACGATGATCTTTTGCTTCTTGCGTTTCTGCTGCTCCTCGCGGGCATCCACGGCTTCATGAATGGCTCCCACCGATTCCTTCTTGGCCATGTCAATGAAGGAGCAGGTATTGATGATGAGGACATCTGCCAGATCAGCCTCGGGCGTCATGGTCATGCCTGCCTGCTGGAGGTGGCCGACCATGATTTCGGAGTCAATGAGGTTCTTGGCGCAGCCGAGGGAGACGAGACCGACTTTGATCATAGGGGGGAGCAAAATACGGGAAAAAAGCCGAGAGGAAAGAAGAAGATGGTTTTGGGTAGGGAAAGTGGACCTCCAAGTCGGATTTCAAAGACGAATAGCAATCGCTGGAAATCTGCGCTTCACCCACGTATATCATCCATAATCATGTCTCCCGCCCGCCCATTCCTCGCCCGCGCCCGCTTTGCAGGTCTGCTCGCTGCACTTTCTTTGGCCGTGGTCGGCTGGGCGCAGACTCCTCCCGCACCTGAGGCTCCCCCCGCACCGCCGGTGCCGCCGCTACCGGGTCAGGAGGGCCAGCGAATGGCTATCCCGGATGATTTGCTCGGGGATGAGCACGTGCGCGAGGAGTTCGGGGTTAATCAGTTCACCACCCCGAGCATCCGCAAGCTTTTTGAGATGCTCGATGGCCTGGGTAAGCTCTCTTACGATGCGCTGAAGCGCCCGATCAGTCGCCAGACGCCTTCAGATCGCGTCTTGGTTTCCCTCGGCCTGGGCAGCCTCATCGCAGACGGTTTTCTCATCGTTCAGTGTGAGAAAGTCGAAGCCATGGAAGATGTGGGGCGGGCTCTCATTAAATATGCCAAGGTGCTGGGCACTGGCAGTCGCATGAATCGCCACACGCAGAGCCTCTTTGAGCACAGCATCGAAGGTGAGTGGGATAAACTGCGCACGGAACTGGCGAAGACTCAGGCCGATGTGGAGGCTGAGATGGTCCAGCTTCGGGATGTGGACATCGCTCACCTGGTCAGTCTGGGTGGCTGGTTGCGCGCTTTTGAGATCGCTACCCGTAGCGTGCAGGATAACTACACGCCTGAAAAAACGCTGCGCCTGCTGCGCAAGGACATTGCCGAATACTATCTGGCCAGTCTGGAGCACCTGAGTCCGCGCCTTCAGAACAACGAGGCGCTCAAATCTCTTCGGGATGGGTTTAAGGAATTGGTTCCGATGCTGGATCTGCCCGCAGACAAACCCCTCACGGAAGCCCAGGTCAAAGCTCTGGCGGATCAAGCCGCCAAGCTGTCCTCGGTGGTCATCGGCTCCATGAAAAACTAAGCTGACTCGGAGCCCTTTTTCTCTTTCTTTACCTACTCATGCCTCAACTTTCCCCCGAACAACTCGCCCAAGTCGAAATTTGGGCCGCTGATGGAGCCACCCTCAATCAAGTGCAGGATCGCTTGAAGACCGAGTTCGGAATCACACTGACCTATCTCGATGCCCGTCTGCTGATGCTGGATGTCGGGGTGCGGATCAAAGACAAACCTCGTGAGCCAGAGAAAGTGGCCGAGACGGCTCCAGTGCCGGAGGCGAATCTGGACGCTGAAGACGCCGAGGTGGAACTGGCGGATGATGAGTCCTCCGCACCGGGGAGTCTGGAAATGACCACGGACCAAATCGCCATTCCTGGGGCACTGATCAGTGGCAAAGTCGTCTTTAGCGATGGGCAGAATGCTTCTTGGTTTCTGGATCAAATGGGCCGCTTGGGTCTCAGTGGGGCTCCTCAGGGGTATCAGCCCCCTCCTCAAGACATCCCGCTTTTCCAGCAGCAATTGGATCTGTTTCTGCAAAAAGCTGGATTTTAGCCTAGGGTGTGTTTTAAAATTCGGGAGAAGCTCGCCCGTGAGAAGGTGCTGAAGAGCAAGCGAACGTCGATGGGGCTATGGGAACATAGCTTCGAGGCGTTCAACGCAGCTATTCAGCACCTTCTCACGGGCCCTTTGGGTTGAGTCAGAACGAAGGCCATGGCGGCGTTGCTTCGCTGGGCCAGTATCTCAGAGGATACAGGCACGGCGCTCGCGCCTTGCCCTGACCTCCGTTCTGACTCAACGAGCTCTTCCCGAATTTTCAAACATACCCTCAGACTTGCTGTTTAATGCAGTCTCACAGCAAGTCCGTCCTCGCTGCATTTTGAGTGAAGACGGAGCGAGGTATTTCCGTCTTGTCTCTTGCTGTTGTCTTCATTCATGAGTTCTGCCAGCCCATCATCGACTCGCGCCCTGGAAGGGTTGGCTCCGCCGACTCATCAGGCCTTGGCCATGCTGGATCTCGCTCTGGACGATGAGATGGACGACCTCCTGCCCATGGAAAGCATGGAGAAGGCGGGGGATGTGATCGGAAGTTACACCCTGGTCAAGAAGCTGGGGGAAGGGGGATTTGGTATCGTCTGGCAGGCGGAACAGACCCAGCCGATCCGGCGGACCGTGGCGGTGAAAGTTATCCGGCCAGGGATGGATTCTCTGGCGGTCTTATCCCGATTCCGAGCGGAGCGTCGGGCTCTGGAGCGCATGTCGCATCCCAACATCGCCGTGGTGTTAGATGCCGGCACGACCCCTCTCGGGCGGCCTTATTTCGTCTTGGAGTTGGTCAATGGACGCCCCATTACGGCCTACTGTGAGGAGGCGGGATTGACCCTCCGCCAACGCATCGAACTCTTTTTGGATGTTTGTCGGGCGGTCCAGCATGCCCATCAGCGGGCGGTTTTGCATCGGGATCTGAAGCCCTCGAACGTGCTCGTGGCCACCGGTGACACCGGCCCCGTGGCGAAGATCATTGATTTTGGCATCGCCAAAGCGCTGACGGATGAGTCGGGCGGCCCTGAAAGCATGGCCTGCACCGTGCGAGGCATGGTGTTAGGCACGCCCGAATACATGGCCCCTGAACAGGCCGCACTCGGCGGGGAGGTCGTCGATGTCCGTGTGGATGTCTATTCGCTTGGAGCTATCCTTTACCAACTTCTCACAGGGGTTCCTCCTCTGGAGGGGGATGCGGAGACGCGCAAGACCTCCATCACCGCGATGCTTCAGCGCATCTACGAGGTGGAGCCCATGCAACCGAGCCAACGTGCCCGGCAGCGGCGTGGCATCGGCAAGCATTCTCCTGCGGTGCCCGAGCAATTGGCTGGAGATCTCGACTGGATCATCCTCAAAGCCTTGGAGAAAAACCCGGAACGCCGCTATGACTCTGCCAACGCTCTGGCGGATGACCTGCGTCGTCATCTGGATGATGAACCCATCAGCGCCCGGCCACCCGACCGCTGGTATCGGCTGCAGAAACTGGTGCGCAGAAACCGCGCCGCCTTTGCCCTCGGGGGGATCATTGGCGCGAACCTCATCATTCTCGCAGCGGTCAGCACCTATGCTTTCATGCAAGAGTCGAAAGCCCGAGGCAATGCGGATCGCTTGAGAATCTTGGCGGAGAGTCAATCCCGCAAAGCGGAAGCGCTGAACGAGTATCTGACCAAACTTCTGGAGCAGGCTGGGGATTTCGTCGCCAAAGGCAAGAATCCAGAAGCTCTTCGCTTGGCGGTGAATGAAAGTGTCAAGGAGGTGAAGCTCCTGCAAGGCGAGCCCGAGCTGCAAGCCGAGTTGCTGGATCGGCAGGCCCAGATTCTCATGGCCATGGGCGACTACCGAAGTGCTCTGCCGTTGGTGCAGCAGCAGTATGACGTGCTCAAGGGCCTCTATGGTGAGCATGATCCCCGCACGCTGACAGTGCTGTTAAAAGTCGCACGCTCTGTCTGTGATGTCGGCGACAAACCCGAAGCGCTCAGGCTTTATACCTTGCTGGAGAAAGCCTGGCAGGATCTCGGACCGAAATATGACGAGCAACGTCATGAAGTGGCCAGATACCACGCGCGTGAGTTGGCTCGCCAGGGGCGGGGGAAGGAAGGGCTGGCGTTGATTGCCGCCCAGGGAGAGGGAGCGGGTGGAGGAAAAGAAACGTCGTGGGCGGCTCTGCTGCTGATGGCGGATATCCAGCTTGGCATGGCGGAGCTCTCTGGGGCCGAGAGAAACTGCGAGCGAGTCCTCCAGCTCATGGCCCACTTGCCACCAGAAAAAGCCACAGGCCGATCCCTGGCACTGCGCACGCTGTCACGAGTGAAGGCCAAACAGCAAGACTATGAGCAAGCGGCTCTTCATCTGGAGGAGTCCATCCGGCTGAATTCACTGCAAGGCGGTGCTGAGCATTACTCTCTTGTCGGCCGCTGGATCGAGGTGGCGCATCATTACATGAAGACCAAGCGCACGCTGGATGCCTTTCGGGCAGCCGATGAGGCATTGCAGATCACCCGCGCTCATGGCAATGATCTGTCGATGCCCCGTGCGCTCCGAGCTGCGGCTGAAGTCCGCGAGGCCGCGCATGAGTATGAATCAGCACTGGCCTTCCGGCGTGAGTGCATGGAGCGTGAGCGGCTGCACAACACGGATCGGGGCAAGTGGATCTATGAGCTGTCTCAAATCGTGCGGCTGGAGTCGCTGTTGAATCTTTACGATGACCTTGAGCGGGATGCCGTACTGCTGTGGCAGCAATGCCAGACGGAGCCGGCTGTCACCACCGACCCACGTTACAAACGCTCTCTTTGCCAAGGGCTGATCAATGCCTGTGAGAAGTGGCAAAAAGACACCGGAAAAGTCGTTTTCCAGGAGCAGATGCTGGAGTGGAAAACGATTACCACCGAAGGTGTGGTGCAACAGTAAGTCAGGCGCGGTTCGTGCTAGAGTGTGTTTTTAAATTCGGGTGAGGCTCGCCCGAGAGAAGGTGTTGAAGAGCAAGGCGAATGCCGATGGGGCTATGGAAACATAGCTCCGAGGCGTTCAATGCAGCTATTCGGCACCTCGCTCACGGGCCCTCCGGGTTGAGTCAGAACGAAGGCCATTGCGGCGTTGCTTCGCTGGGCCTGTATCGCAGAGGATACAGGCACGGCGCTCGCGTCTTGCCCTGGCCTCCGTTCTGACTCAACGAGCTCTTCCCCAATTTAAAAACACACTCCAGGTGATGGTTGAACCCGCCCGCCTTCTCTCCTATCCCTCTCCAACCTCATGTTTTCCATCCAGCGTTCCAGCGGTATTCTATTGCATCCTACGTCGCTCCCGGGGCGATTTGGCATTGGGGAGATCGGGCCCGAGGCTCACCTTTGGCTAGAGTCTCTCCACCGCATGGGGCAGAAGCTCTGGCAGATGCTGCCGCTCGGTCCTACGGGCTTCGGAGCTTCGCCGTATCAGAGCTTGTCCAGCTTTGCGGGCAATCCTCTGATGATCAGCTTTGACTCCCTGCTCAATGATGGCGTGCTGAAGCCTCACGACCTGTCCATGGTGCCGTCATTTCCGGATCATAAGGTCAATTTTATCGCCGCACAGGAAGTGCGTTCAGCCTTCTTGCGGCTCGCTTGTCAGCGTTTCATCATGCAGTGCAATTCCAGCCCGCTGTTGGAGCGGGCGTTTGAAGCCTTTTGTGAAAGGGAGGCCGAGTGGTTGGATGATTATGCCATGTTCATCGCCATCAAGGCGGATCAAGGCGGGCGCTCTTGGAATGACTGGGCTCCTGAACTGGCGATGCGTCAGCCTGAGGCGATGGCTGATGCCATGGTGCGCCTGAGCAGTGAGATCGAAGAGGTCAAGGTGGAGCAGTTCTTCTTCTTCCGTCAGTGGCAGAAGCTGCGGGCAAGGGCGCAGGAGTTTGGCATTCAACTCATCGGCGATATCCCCATCTTTACGGCTCACGACAGTGCGGACGTGTGGGCTCGACCGGATCTCTTCGAGTTGGATGAACGTGGCAACCCCATCGTGGTCGCTGGGGTGCCGCCGGACTATTTCAGTGCCACGGGCCAACGTTGGGGCAATCCGCTCTACAAATGGAGTGCCCATGAAGAGGAGGGCTTTGCCTGGTGGAAGTCCCGTCTGCGTAAGACTCTGGAGATGGTGGACATCGTTCGCATTGACCACTTCCGTGGCTTTGCCGCTTACTGGGAAATCCCCGCCAATGAACCCACTGCGGTGAACGGACGTTGGGTCGGCGCTCCGGGTGACGCTTTGTTTGAGGCTCTGAAAGGTGAAATGGGCGATCAGGTCCCGGTCATTGCCGAGGATCTCGGCATCATCACCCCCGACGTGACCGAGCTGCGTCTGCGCCACGGTTTCCCGGGCATGAAAGTGATGCAGTTCGCTTTCGGGGCAGACAGCTTGTCCGAAGATTACATCCCCGAAAATTATCCCGATGAATCGGTGGGTTACACCGGTACGCACGACAACGATACGGTGCAGGGATTGTTTCACAGCGGTGTGAGTGATGATAGCACGCGCACGGCAGAGATGATCGAGGCGGAACGCCGAACCATTCTTGGTTATACCAAGACCGATGGCTCACAGCTTCATTGGGACTTTATCAAGGCGGTCTGGAAATCTCAATCCCGCATGGCCATCGCCCCCTTGCAGGATCTGATGGGCCTCGGCAGTGAGTCCCGCATGAATACACCGGGCAAGATGGGCGACTTCTGGAGCTGGCGTTTCACCTGGGATCAACTGACCGAAGAGATGGAAGCCACCATGCTGGCGATTACCCGGGAAACGGGGCGTTGTTGATCCGTCTTAACGCCTGATAGGTGGCTACATCCGGTCTTTTGATTGAGAGCCGCCTGCTCCTGCGTTTTTTTGTTTCTCGCCTTTGTTTGATGAAGTTCGTTCCTTTTCTCTTTTGTGTTCTCGCCAGTCTCCCAGCATGGGCCATCCAAGTGGATCCCGTGAAGGGAGATGACCGTCATGATGGTGTTCAAGCTCCCGTGCGCACCATTGCGCGGGCCGTTAAGTTAGCGGGACCTGGAGACACCGTGCATCTAGCCCCCGGCACCTATGCCGAGAGTGTGGTTTTAAATGGCAAGCAGGGCCTGCCTGGGAAGCCTATCACGGTGGATGGACATGGCGCGGTGATTGATGGGAGCGATGCCTTGCAGGCTGAGGAGTGGGAGTCTCTCGGCCAGGGGCTCTATCGTAAAGTAAAGCTCTTGCCACGCATGGATGCGGCGATTTTGATGCGCTGGTATTTCCTCTGGGATGGCCGTGTAAACCGCATGGGACGTTCCTCCAAAGGCATCCGCACGCCTTTGAAAAAGGTGGAGGAATTGCAACCGGATGAATGGACTTATGTCGAAGCCGAAGACGCCTTTTATGTGAAGCTCCCCGTGGATCGGCCTTTGGCTGCGGCCAATATTCGGATACCCGTCCGGGCCAACGGGGTCGCCCTGGCGGGCAAGGGCGCGCATGTCGTCATTCGTAACCTCACGGCCACGCATGTATATAATGACGGCTTCAATGTCCATGGGGATCAGATCGACACCGTGTATGAAAACATTGCCTCCATCGAGTGCGGTGACGATGGTTTCAGCGCCCATGAAACGGCGGAGTGCCGGATCGATGGCTTTGTCAGCATCGGCAACTCCACCGGCTTATGCGATGTGGGGGCCAGTGTCACTCACTACAAGAATGTTTATATCGGCGGCTGTCACGGGCATGACGTTTTCTTTCTGGGAGATGCTGCCCACAGCCTGGAAAATGCCTGGGTGGAGAGCCAAGCGACTCTGGCGGTGACGATCTCTCAACACATTGGCAGTGACCCTGCGCGTTTATGTCGTGCGAGTTTCAAAAACGTGTTTGTGCGTCGTCAGCCAGGATTGAAGGGCGATGTGAAAGTCACTCGGAATGCCGTGCTGGAGGCTGAGAACTGCACCTTTGAGGGGCTTAACTTTTTGGCGGCTGCCGGAGCCGATGTGAGCCTCACTCGCAGCGTCCTGACAGGCAGCCCTGACAAACCGCAGCTTGAGATCTTCAATGAAGCCACCTGGAAAGGGGTCTCCAATCACTATGACCTCCAAGGTTTGCGCAAAGGACCGCTGCAAGTGACGGAAGCGGGATTTGCAGCGTATCAGAAGAAGCCGGAGGTCAATGAATCCGATTCAGTGTGGGCCTCAGCAACAGAGGTGAAGCCGGGTATCGGTGCCGATATACCGAGCTTCGCTGAGATTCAAAGCAAGGCGGCAGCCTTTCAAAAGGCCTCCGACTGAGTAAAGTTCTTTGAACAATCATCCATCTGATTGGATGGCGCGGGAGAAGTGATGCGGCCACTCTTGGCCGCAATCGAAGGCCGAGAGAGAAACGAGATTGCTGCGTTCTATAGCAGTCCGTCCAAGGTTCTTGACACGACTTCTTCCGAAATGTCTTTCGCTCTGACTTCCTTGCGGCCAAGAGTGGCCGCATCACTTTCGCAGCAGTCCGTGACCGTGAATAGGATGCAGGCTTTACCCTGTCTTCATGGAATTGCCGACGGCTTTCTGCGCTTCCGTCAGTTCTTGATGCAGCTCGATGATCTCGCGTTGGATTTCGGACGCTTCATCCGGCGTGAGGCCGGGTTGTTTGAGCTGGGTTTGCAGGCGCTGTTTATGCTGATGCAGGCGTGTGATGGAAAGGATGTTCAAAGCTTGTCGCGCCTCTTCGATCTGGCCGGGTGGCGGAGCCATGTGCAGCACCTGAGTAAGTGCGGCTTCCTCATCCCGGGGTAGCGTGAAGAGGAAGCTGTTGAAGGCTTCCTGATTGAAGGGGTCGTAATCGGCTAACCAAAGGCGTGATAAAAGGTCGGTGCCCGAGATATCCTGAAGAATGCTGGGGTCGCCATTGGCCCGAATCCATTGGAGAACTTCCGGTTCGGCGATGCAGAGTCGGCACAAGGTTAGCGCGATGGGGTTTTGCGCGGCCAGCAGGCTTTCTCCAGGCTTGGCTTCATTCTTCGCTTCCTTCGCTTTGGGCGTGCTCCCTTTCTGTGCCCGCTTCACCAGCTTGCGCATGATGTCTTCCGCGATGCCCAGTTTGGTTGCTACGCGTTGAATGGTGGTTTCTTGAGCCAGGGGCGTGTCGAAGAGTTTGACGTTCTCTGCCATCTCTTCGGCAAATTTGATGCGTTCACGCATGTCCGTCAGGTCCTTGCGGGCTCCGACGCTGGCGAGCTGATAATCCACGAAGTCCTTGGCTTCATGAATGAGCTGAGTGAATGCCTCGACGCCTTGTTTGCGGATGTAGGAGTCGGGGTCTTCCCCCTGGGGAAGCGAGGCGACTTTGACGATCAATCCATAGGGCACCAGGGCCTGGAAAGCACGTTCGGCGGCTTTATAACCAGCGTTGTCGGAGTCGTAGCAGAGCACGACTTCATCCGCGAGGCGCTTGAGGGCTTTGGCGTGGTATTCGGTGAAGGCAGTGCCTTGCCCGGCGACGACGTTTTGCACTCCGGCTTCGAAGACCATGAGGGTATCGATCTGGCCTTCACAGACGACGGCTTGCCCCGCTTTAGAAATCGCGCGGCGGGATTTGTCGAAGCCAAAGAGAACCTTGCTCTTATTGAATAACAGGGTCTCGGGAGAGTTGAGGTATTTGGCCGTCTTCGCATCGGCTTCCAGCACTCGGCCACTGAAGGCGATGACCTCACCGTTTTCATTGCGGATGGGAAACATCAGCCGGTTGCGGAAGCGCGGATACGGGGCGCTGCCGTCATCGCGGGTGGCGAGGATGCCAGCATCGGTGAGGACACGGGCCCCGAACTTGTGCTGGGCCGCCCATTCCCGCAGTGGCTGGGTTTGCGCAGGGGCAAAACCGAGCTGCCAGCGCTTGGCCACCTCGGCCGTGATGCCACGGCTTTTCAGATACTGACGCGCGGCATCGGCCATCGGGTGCTTCATCAGCAACTGGTGATACCATTCGGCGATTTCTTTATGCACGCGAATGAGGGCGGAGCGCTGCTTGGCGATGGCCTCGGCATTGGCATCCCACACTTCCTCCTCGATGCGGATACCGGCGCTATCGGCGAGGCGTTTCACCGCTTCGGTAAAGGTCAGCCCGTCATGCTCCATGATGAAGCGGAAGGCATTGCCTCCTGCGCCGCAGCCAAAGCAGTGATAGCTGTTGGTGGAGGGGCGCACATTGAACGAGGGCGACTTCTCATTGTGGAAGGGGCAGAGGCCCACCCAGTTCGTCCCGGCACGGCGCAGCTTCACCGAGCGCCCGATCAGGTCCACGATGTCCGTGGCCGCGAGCACTTGTTGAAGGGTTTCTTCCGGGATACGGGCCATAGCAGGGGGTGACCATCATGGAAGGGGAGCGACCCGGATGCAAGAGGAGGGCATGTCAGGGATTCAAACAGCCGCTTTCCGACGCAGACGAATCCAGAGCAGCGCGGCGGCCAAGGTGCCGAGAAACCACCAGGGCCACCACGTCAGGCTGGCGGCAAAAGCGCGGATATCCTCGGCAGGCAGGTCCAGGCGATGCTGATACCACTGGGTGTGCCAGCCAAACAGCAGGGTCATCAGGCCATAGGCCAGATTGATGGTCAGGCCGCGAAAGCTCAGGGCGGTGGCGCGGCGCGTGGAGTCCACGATCTCATTGAGGTAAAAGGAGAGGAAAAACTGGAGGAAACGCATGCTCAGCATCAGCGGCACCACCAGCGCCACGCCCACAAAGCCGGGCTGCGGATAGGCGGCGAAGCACAGCCCCGCAAAGGTGGCCAGGGTCAGCCAGATGAAGTTTCCCCGCAGGCTGCCCTGGGTCGTCATCCGCTCCATGAGTCCTGAGCTGGCCAGCGCCAGCAGGGAGGAAACCGTGCCGATCACCCCATACCAAGCCTCGGTGACGCCCACGAGACGATAGAAGTTACTGGTGACGGTCAGGAACAGGCGAATGATGCTGTCGAAGACCACACCCAGGAGGATCAGGGTGAAGGCGGCCTGGCTTTTCCAGATCCAGCCACCGGTTTCCCAGATGCGTAGGAAGGCCTGCTTCGCCTCCGGCCACCAGCCTTGGCGCGGGGCGGGTGTTTCCGATGGAGGTTCCGTCATCCGCAGGGTGACTAGGAGGCAAACCACCCCGGCGATGAAATTCAGCACCAGGGGGATTTTCATCGTCCAGGCCCGGTCGGGAGCGGCAAACCCAAGCCAAGTCAGGGCCGCGCTGACCTTGCCATGATCATACAGCAGACCACCGCTGATGGAGGTGATGATGAACCCGATGGCCGAGGCACGGCTCAGCTTCGCCATGATGCGCGGCCACAGCGTGGGGCGTTCATCGGGGGGCAGGGAATCATAGGTCAAGGCTTCATCCGCCCCGCTCGCCGCCGCCTCCGCCGCGCCACTGAGGACCCGGTTCACCACAAAGAGCCAGAGCACCACATCATGATTCCCCACCGGCATGAGGCACAGCACCGCCATCTCTGCCACCATCAGCCAGCCTGATGCGACCACCAGGGCCCGGCGTCCGATCTGATCTGCCAAGGCCCCCGAAGGCACCTCCAGCAGCACGATGGTCAGCGCCCACACGACATTCAGCGCGGCGAACTCCCCGATGCTCAACCCCAAGTCCAGAAACAGGACGGTGAAGATGGGGTAGTAGAAGCGGCAGTTGAAGAGCAGCCGGAACCAAATGAAAAGACGGGCATTGAGAGGCATCAGCGGGAGAGGGCGGGCAACGGTGGCTCAGAGCGGCAGGTGTGGCAAAGTGCAGATGCAGGCTTTTCCACGTTACCGCCGGGATACGTCTCTCGTTAGGCCCCGGTGATGTCACCTTCACTGAAAAACACTTTCATCGGTCTGCTGCTGCTCTCGGTTTTGTTTCTCGTCATCGAGCGTGTCCTGGGACGAGCCCGGGGCCCGCTGATCCGGCGCGGCTGGTGGACGGATGTCAGTTACTTCTTCTTCACTCCCTTCGTGACCAAGGTGCTGTCCAAGCTGGGCATCCTGCTGCCTGCGGCGCTGCTCGTCTGGTGTGGGGTGGCGAGCGTGGAGGATTTCCGCCAGCAATCGTATTCGGGATTTGGGCCGGTTTCACGACTGCCCTTGTGGGTGCAGGGGCTGATGATTTACCCTCTGGCGGATCTTTTAGCCTACTGGAGCCATCGGCTGTTTCATCGCGGTCGCTGGTGGCCCTTCCATGCGGTGCATCATAGCTCGGAGGATCTGGATTGGCTGAGCAGTGTGCGGGTGCATCCGGTGAATGATCTGGTGAATAAGTTCATCCAGGTCACGCCCCTGCTCCTGCTGGGTTTCAATCCGTGGGTGACTCTCTCCACCGCGCCGTTCTTCACCCTTTACGCCATCTTTCTGCATGCCCGGGTGGATTGGGGCTTTGGGCCGCTGCGCTATGTCATCGCCACACCGTTATTTCATCGCTGGCATCACAGCCGTCAGCGCGAGGCGTGGGATAAGAACTTCGCGGGTTTGTTCCCGTTCTGGGATTGGTTGTTTGGCACGCTTTACTTGCCCCACGGAAAAGTGCCGGAGGATTTCGGCATCACCGAGCCGTTTCCGAATCATCTGCCAGGGCAGCTCTGGGAACCGGTGCGTCGTTTGATGCAGCCCCAGGGCAGGGAAGAAAGTTCGGAGGCTGGAGTTTCCCCTCATTCCGAACTTGCAAAGCGGTGATGGTTTCCGGTTTCATGAGGCGTTCTCTTTCGTCTCATGAATCGCCGTTCCTTTTTTCGCTCCTCTGCCGCTGTCGCCGCCACCACTGGCGTGGCCCTGACTCAACGCGCCTCGGCGGTGTCGATCGATAAAGCGGCGGCGGACCCGACCTACAAGATCAAGAACAGCGGCATCAAACACACGCTCATGGGCTGGTGCTGGAAGCCGATGGATATGCTGGTGCTGGCCCAGCATGCCAAAGACATCGGCCTCGTCGGCATCGAGGGCATCGATAAGAAGTTGTATCCCGAGGTGAAGAAGCTGGGCCTCGGCATCAGCTTGGTGGGGTCTCACGGTTTTGCCAAAGGCCCGTGCAATCCCCAGTTCCATGATGAAGTCGTGAAAAGCCTCACCGAGAGCATTGATGTGGCGGCCGATGTCGGCTGTAAAAAGGTCATTACCTTCACGGGGATGAAGTTCGAGGGCATGGACCGGGACCAGGCCATCAAGAACTGCCTGGATACCTGGAAAGAGGTCCTGCCCCACGCCGAGAAAAAGGGCATCACCCTCGTCCTGGAGCATCTGAATAGCCGCGATAACACGCACCCGATGAAGGGGCACCCCGGCTACTTCGGCGATGACGTGGATTTCTGCGTGGACCTGATCCACCAGATCGGCAGCCCGAACTTCAAGCTGCTGTTCGACATCTACCACGTCAGCATCATGAATGGCGATGTGATCCGCCGCCTGCATCAGCATAAGGAGGCCATCGGCCACATCCACACCGCTGGCAATCCGGGCCGCTGTGAACTGGATGAAAACCAGGAGATCAATTACCCCGCCGTGATGAAGGCCGTGCTGGACATCGACTATCACGACTACGTGGCGCATGAATTCATCCCGACCTGGGATGACCCCATCCTGGCCCTGCGCCACGCGGCCATGGTGTGTGATGTGTGAGGCTGAACCAAGTCGCTATGCCTTCTGCGTCCTCACTTCCAGATGATGTGAATGACGACATCCTTGATGCCATTCGCGTGAGGGTGTGGTCAGGTTTTTACGATGAAGCTGAGGTTCAGGAGCTTATTGACGAAGTGCTCGAAGACGGCGCAGATGAGGTCAGGTTGAGAGCTGCCGTCGCTCCTGAATTCAGCCGCAAAGCGGAAGCTGAAGGCACATGGCCCGAGACGACGGACTGTGATCGACTCGATGCTGTCTTTCAGCGCTTGGCTCAGCGTGGAGTGCTCGGCCTTCACAACGCGGGCTACACCATGTCCGATGGTCACGAAGATGCGAATGACCAACTGGCGAAAGAACCGTCGGGTCGGTATTTCGGTTATTGTTTCTATCATGGTCAGGACTTAGAGCGGGCGGTTCGTGGAGAAGGTCTGATGCTGGCCTTTGATCATGTGGAGGGCGATGTCCCAGAGAAGATCAAGGTGGCGCAGGTGATCCGTGACGAGCTGGAAAGCGCCGGCTTCGTGCTGAGTTGGGATGGCACGTCCAATAAGCGAATCCACATTCCGAAGTTTCACTGGCAACGCCGTTACCAAAAGGATCTGCCCCATTACTATCCACCACGACCTGCTCCCATCGTGTCTCCGGAGCCGACTTCATTCCTAGGGCGGCTTTGGCACAAACTCGTGGGTTGGTCGGGGGTGTTTGGGTTGGGCTTTCTGGATATCTGAGAGGCGTTAGGTCGAGATCGTGGGCGATTGCGGCTCAATATGCTGAAGAAATGTCACTTTAGACTTTCCTGAAGGCTGCATCTCCCTGAAGAATGCCCGCTTTCCTGGCGTTCTCTTGGACCGTTTTTGCGGTTTTCGTCCCTTTGCCTCGTTTTTAGCTCATGTCCTCCCCCAAAACCCCCTCTTCCACTGGTCGTAACATGGCACTCCTGGCCGCCTTCCTTGGCTGGCTGTTTGATGGTTTTGAGATGGGGCTGTTTCCTTTGATCGGTAAACCCGCTCTTCAGGACCTGCTGGCTTCTCACATTGCGCCCGAGATGATGACGGCGACGCTGGACCGTTGGTTCAGCGTGATCATCGCCACCTTCCTGGTCGGCGCGGCGACGGGTGGGGTGTTCTTTGGCTGGTTGGGCGACCGCATCGGTCGTGTGAAGGCCATGTCCTTTTCCATCTTCACGTATGCGATTTTCACCGGCCTGTGTGGTTTTGCTACGGAGGCTTGGCACATCGCCATCCTGCGCTTCATCGCCTCTCTGGGCATGGGCGGGGAATGGGCGCTCGGTGTGGCGCTGGTGAATGAACTCTGGACGAAAGGCAATCGCGCCTTCGTGGCCGGAGCCATCGGTGCGGCGGCAAATATCGGTTATCTTCTCGTGGCAGCCTTGAGCCTCGGTATGAACACCTTCATCGGCACCATGCGGAGCTGGACTCTGGCTCTGGGCGGCTCGGAATGGCTGGCCAATTACCTGCTGGATCATCAGGCCTGGCGTTTCCTCATGATCATCGGGGCATTGCCTGCACTGATCATCTTCTTGATCCGAATCTTTGTGCCGGAGTCGGACAAGTGGGAGGACGAAAAGGCGGCTGGGAAGACCAGTCACTGGAGCACGGTGGATCTCAACGGGGTCTTGATCGGGGCAATCGCGGCGATGGTCATCATCTGGTCGTGGTCTCCGATGGGGATCGATGCGGGAATTACGAGCACGGTGGCGGCGGTGATTACCGTTGTTTGCTTTGCCGTGGTGGTGTGGGGTTACCTGCTGCCTGTGCGTCGTTACCTGAGCCGGGCTGAGACTGCCGGGAGCATCACGACGGAAAGCCGAATCGCCGTGCGTCGAAATCTGATCCTGGGGGCCACCCTGGCAGGGATTGCTCTTCTGGGCACCTGGGGCGCAGCCCAGCAGAGTGCCAAGTGGTCCACTTCGGCGGAACTGGCTGCGAATGGTTACACCAACGTGGCTCAATTCACCCAGATCGCGACCTCCGTCGGGGCCTGTGTGTTTGCCTTCATCGCGCCTGTGATTGCCAATATCCTGAATCGTCGCCTGACTTATTTCATCATGTGCGTGGCGGCGGTGTCTTCGGCTTTGCTGTTTTACAAGACCAACACCGGCATTGGCCCCTGGTTCTTCACCAGCGCCTTCCTGATGGGGGGGCTCACCGCCAGCTTCTACGGCTTCTTCCCGCTTTACCTGCCGGAGTTGTTCCCCACCAGTGTGCGGGCGACGGGGCAAGGCTTCTGCTTCAACGTCGGCCGCATCATCGCCGCCATTGGCGGTTTGCAGATCGCCAACCTTGTGGGTGTCTTTGGCAGTTCCGCCAGCGCTTACTCGGCCCTCTGCGCCATCTACTTCGTGGGCATGGCCTTGGTGTGGTTTGCCCCTGAGACGAAGGGCAAGGCACTGGCTTGATTGCTCTGGCCAATGAGACTTGTGCAGGCTAAAGAGCCTGCTTCATCTTCTCTATTCCGTGGCTTCTTTTTATACTTACGACCAGTTGCATCACTGGGCTGATGCAACGTCTTCACTGACTCCGCCAGCGCGCCTCGCGGTGATTGGCGATCCCATCGCGCATTCCAAGTCGCCTCAGATGCATAATCCGGCGCTGCAGGCGTGTGGCATTGACGCTCAGTATGTGCGGGTGCAGGTGCCTGTGGGGAGTGTGAAGGAGGCCTTTGGTCTCTTTGTGAAGCATGGCTTCCTGGGGGTGAACATCACCATCCCGCATAAGTTTGAAGCCTTGGAAGCCGTGGATGTTCTGGACCCTCTCGCGCGTCGTCTCGGTGCGGTGAACACGTTAGCGATTCGTGATGGCCAAATGTTCGGTTACAACACGGATGGTCCGGGCTTTCTGCGCAGTGTGAAAGAGGCCTTTGGCGCGGATGTCAAAGACCTGCGTCTTCTGATCCTCGGTGCTGGTGGTGGTGCGGGGCGTGCGGTGGCGGTGCAGAGCGTTTTGTCTGGCTGCCGTCATCTGCTGTTGGCGAATCGCACCGAGTCCAAGCTGGCTCCGTTATTGAATGAGCTCTCAGGGTTGACCGACCCTTCAGCTCCGGTGCAGTTGCAAACCTGCACCCTCGACCCTGCGGATCTGGCGGCTCGACTGCCCGAGGTGGATCTCATCGTCAATGCCACCTCGGTGGGGATGAAAGCGGAGGATGCCCCGCTATTGCCTGCGGGTTGCCTGGAAGCGCGCCACTTCGTTTACGACATGGTCTATCGCGCCAGCGGTCCCACGGAGTTGATCCAAGCCGCCACAGCGGCAGGGGCCCCCTATGCCGATGGCATGTGCCTGCTCCTGCATCAGGGAGCCATCTCCTTTGAGCATTGGTTTCCGAATGAAACCGCGCCGATCGAAGTGATGCGGAAAGGTTTGTTAGGCTGAGTCCCAGCGGCGGCTGCCGGAAAAGCAAAAGACCTGAGGACGCTTGCCAAGTGTCCGTCGCGAGTCGGGAGGATGAAGGCCTCTTGGTTTGCCAGTCAGTTCATGATTTGAGGCCAGCCTTGCTCTTGGCCTCTTGCACATACGATTCCACGCGTGGGGCTTTCTTTCCCCCGTTCCAAGTGACCAGCACTTTTCCAGACGCGTCTGTGATCACGACATAGGGTATCTTCCATTCCGCTTTTGGATCGAGATTGAACTGCTTAAAGAATGCCGAGACGACGCTTGAATCATTGCTATCGAGATCGGCCATCACAAACGAATCAGCGGTGATGGAAACCTCCGCTTCCTCAACGTATTTTCTCAAGGACCGACAGTGTGAGCAAGTCGTGGTCCCCAAGATATAAATGCCCAGCTTCTCCTTTTTTCTGGCGGCATTGAGTGTTTTACCCATCTCCGCATGCGTGACTGGCGGCTTCGCCTCCGCCGAGCCGACTGTAACGGCGGTGATGACGAGGGAGATGAAAAAAATGCTTCACTGAGAGGTCGATGCGCATGGCGGTAACAAGGATGAATTTTTCCAAACGGTCGATCAGCTCGGGAAACAAGCGGATCGACGACTCACCACGCTAAACCTCCGCGAGCCCGAGGCAAGTGCCCTTGATCGGACTCGCGGTTAGAATGATCGGGTGGATCAGATGTATTCGTTGATCAGGTTCTCCAGCATTTCCTGGCGGCCTGAGCTGATGAGCGGTTCACCGTTTTCAAGGGTGTAAGCTTCCAGTTCCTCGAAGCTGGCGGTGCCAGATTCGATCTTGGCGCCGATGCCGGCATCGAAGGTGGAATAACGAGCGTTGCGGAAAGAATCGAGACGACCGTCCTCAATGATGGAGGCAGCGATCTTTAGACCGCGGGCGAAGGCATCCATGCCACCAATGTGAGCGTGGAAAAGATCCACGGGCTCAAAGGATTCACGGCGCACCTTGGCATCGAAGTTCAGGCCACCGGTGGTGAAGCCGCCGTTCTTCAGCATGACCAGCATCATCTGGGTGGTCAGGTAGATGTCGGTGGGGAATTGATCCGTATCCCAGCCGATGAGTTCATCCCCGGTATTGGCATCCACCGAGCCGAGAGCGCCTGCGGCCACGGCGACTTCCATCTCATGCCACATGGAGTGTCCCGCCAGGGTGGCGTGGTTGGTTTCCAGGTTCAGTTTGAAGTGATCCATGAGGCCGTGCTCACGCAGGAAGTTGAGGCAAGCGGCGGCGTCGCTGTCATACTGGTGCGTGGAGGGTTCACGCGGTTTCGGTTCAATGTAGAACTGCCCGGTGAAGCCGATCTTCTGCTTATACTCCACCGCCATGTGGAGGAAACGAGCCAGGTGATCCAGCTCACGCTTCAAGTCGGTATTCCAGAGGGTGGCATAACCTTCGCGACCTCCCCAGAAGGTATAACCTTCACCACCGAGACGATGCGTGACCTCGATGGCCTTTTTCACCTGCGCCGCGGCATAGGCATAGACATTGGCGTTCGGGCTGGTGGCCGCGCCTTGATTGTAGCGGGGATGGGCGAAAAGGCAGGCGGTGCCCCAGAGGAGCTTCTTACCGGTGGCGTTTTGAGCTTTCTCCAGCTCATCGGCGACGGCGTCCAGATTGCTGTTGCTCTCGGCCAGGGTTTCCCCCTCCGGAGCCACATCGCGATCATGGAAGCAGTAGTAGTCCACGCCCAGCTTATCCATGAACTCAAAGCAGGCCCAGACGCGGCGTTGTGCGTTGGGGATGGAGTTGCTGCCGTCATCCCAAGGGCGCTGTGCGGTGCCCGTGCCAAAGGGATCGGCCAGGCTGTTGCGCATGGCATGCCAGTAAGCGATGCCGAAACGGAAGTGATCCCGCATCTTCTTACCCGCGACGACTTCCTCCGCGTTGTAGTGTTTGAAGGAGAGGGGATTGCGGGACTTGGGACCCTCGTATTGGATCTTGGGGATATCAGGAAAAGCTTCGCTCATGGTAGGGGAGCGCATTGGATACTTTTGCCAGGACAGCGTCAAGCCTGTTCCTCGGGTGGTGGCATCGCGCAGGTCGTTTCGACAGGAGGACAGGATTTTCAGAATTTGCAAGAAGCGAGCACGTTGGAACCTGCATGGAGGTCTGCCTGCATTCGAAAAAAGTGGCCCGGAGGGACCCAACCAAAATCCCTCCGGGCCTTAATTGACCGGGCTGTCCCCAACCATGAAGTGACAGTCCAGCTCGTTGTGGTGAAGCTCTCGCTTCGGGTGATGAATTCAGCAGCTAACAGGCCAACTGCTAAAGGATTTTCACAAGATTTGGCCAAAAATAAGCCGCTCTTTTGCGAGGACCGGACAATTTGTCCAGCACCCTAGAGCGGCTTCGAGGGGAAGAGAAGGGGACGGCGATTTTACAGTTCCGCCTTGATCGCTGCGAGCAGATCCTCGTAACGATCAAAGGGTTTGAACTGGGGGAATTGAGCCTGGATGCTCTCCGGGCTGTGGAAGAAGAACCCTTTGTGAGCCTCTCCCAGCATGGTGGTGTCATTGAAGGAGTCGCCTGCCGCGATGATGTGGTAGTTCAGGCTTTTGAAGGCGGCGACGGCCTTTTGTTTTTGGTTAGGCTGGCGCAGCTTGTAGTCCGTGATGCGGCCTGAGCTGTCGGTTTCCAAATAGTGGCAGAAGATGGTGGGCCAGCCGAGCTGGCGCATCAGGGGCTGGGCAAATTCCTCGAAGGTATCGCTGAGAATGATGACCTGAGTCAGGGAACGCAGCTCGTCGAGGAATGCTTTGGCGCCCTCCAGCGGGGTGAGTGTCCCAATGACTTCCTGAATATCACTGAGCTTCAGCCCATGCTGATCCAGAATGGCGAGGCGACCTTTCATGAGGACATCGTAGTCCGGTTCATCCCGAGTGGTGCGGCGCAGTTCGGCAATGCCGGTCTTCTCAGCGAAGGCGATCCAAATCTCCGGCACGAGAACGCCTTCGAGGTCCAGGGTGACGATGGTCTGTTTTTTCATGGGCGGCGCTTCTGTGTCATGGGAACAGGCGGCTGTCCAGTTTGAGCGTCCATTTGATCTCGGGTTTCGTAAACCTTGGTTCACGGACCGCTTCCCGATGGCAGTCTTGGCTGGCCTTCTTCATAAGGTCGGCTGTATCCCCCTCCATTCCTAAATGACGTTTATTTCTCGCGGCTTTTTAGTCGCTTTGATCGGGTTCTGCTTGGCTGGCATCAGTTGCAGTCAGATTCACACCGCTGGTTCGCTTGGCTATTTAATCAACGGAGACACGCAATTGCGTCCGACACCGACCGATTACCGGCACATCGCACCTCGTGTTCAGGATGTGACTCCGACGCCTATGCAATGGGGATTGGACTTCTAAGCCATCCATCACGCTAAAATGACCTGCGCCTGGGCCAGTTCCTTGGTGTGAGTGAGCGAGATGAGCAGGCGCGTGGCACCCTGGTTCTGTGCGTGAAGCCCGGCACCTCCATGGAGGTGCAGGGTGGGTTTGCCTGAAGCCTCGCGAATCACTTCGATGTCCTTCCAATCCACCCCCTCGGCCCACAGGCCGGTGCCCAGTGCCTTGGCGGCCGCTTCTTTGGCAGCAAAGCGGGCTGCGTAGTGCATGGCTGGGTCTGCGCAGGCATCGCAGTAGGCAATCTCACCGGGGGTGAAGGTGCGATTTTTAAATCGGTCGCCATGTTTGGTGAGGAGGTCGCGGATGCGCTCCACCTCCACCAAATCAATGCCTAGGCCGATGGGACTCATGCGCGGGGATACTGCGCCATGACGGCAAGGAACTCGGTGATGGCCTGCTTCATCCCGACAAAGACGGAGCGTGCGACGATGCTGTGGCCGATGTTCAGCTCCGCCAGATGCGGGACACAAAAGAGATCTGGGAGGTTCGTGGTGGTGAGACCATGCCCGGCATTGATCTGCAATCCGAGGCTGTGCCCAAGCTCGGCGGCGGCTTTCAGGCGAGCCGCCTCCTGGGCTCGTTTCTCACCCTGTTCGTTGGCAAAGGTCCCGGTGTGAAGCTCGATCATGCTCGCGCCGATGTCTGCGGAGGCGCGCACTTGCTCGAGGTCAGGATCGATGAACATGCTGACGCGGGTGCCATTGGCTTCGAGCTGCTGCACACTGGCGCGCAGCACTTCCTTCTGGCCCACGACATCCAGCCCGCCCTCGGTGGTGACTTCCTCGCGGTTCTCCGGCACCATGCAGACGAAGTCAGGCTTCACCTGGAGGGCGATGCCGAGAATCTCTGGGGTATTGCCCATTTCCAGATTGAGCTTGGTGCGGATCTTTTCACGCAGCAGATAGACATCCGCATCCACGATGTGGCGGCGGTCAGCACGCAGGTGAATGGTGATGGAATGAGCGCCTGAATCCTCCGCCAGGTGAGCGGCCTCCAGGATGGAAGGCTCCACATTGTGAGCCCCGAGCATGGTGCGGTAACGTGCCTGCCGAAGCGTGGCGACGTGGTCAATATTAACGCCGAGAAGGAGGGGGGAGGCCATGGAGGAAAGCGTGGGGTTGGTTTAGCTCAACCGATGGCATCAGGAGGCGGGTTTGCAACTGATGCGATGATGCGGAGAACTCGGGGTGGGGGGGATCAGGCAAGCGATGAAAACAGACGATCTCAACGAATCGCAGGGCATCAAGCTCAACGGAACACCTGATCCATCTCCACCTGGATACCCGTTGCGGGATCGGTCACGGTGCCTTCGAGGAAACCTTTTTGCTTCCCATCCGCCGTGTAGATCGTGATGGAGGTCAGCGGTGGAGCGACAACCCAGACGCTTTTGACTCCGGCTTGCAGGTAGGTATCCACCTTTTCCATGATCTCCAAGGAGCCCTGCGATGGAGAAAAAATCTCCACCGCAACCACCGGCGGCTCTTTCATCCGCACGGTGTCGTGGCGGAAGTCCACCTGCTTTCGTGGGTAGAGGCAGATGTCGGGCGTGTAGGAGACACTCTCGACGATAACTGCGACTTCGCTCACGCAGCGGTAGTCTGACCGCTTGGCAAACTCAACGATTAGATTGGCTTGGACAATTCCGTGGTGAAAGCTCGGCATGGGTTTTCCCCTCTCTTCTTCGTAGCTCAGCGGAGCTGGGTCTTCGAGAATGGCGGTGCTCATGATGGGGAGAGTATAACCGAGTTATACCACGTCGCCAAACGCGAATATCAATGCAGGAAGTGACGATAGCCGGTGAAGACCATGGCCATCTTACGCTCATCCGCGGCGGCGATGACTTCTTCATCGCGGACGCTGCCGCCGGGTTGAATGGCGGCTGTGGCTCCAGCTTCGGCGCAGGCGATGAGGCCGTCGGCAAAGGGGAACATGGCGTCACTGGCGACGACGCTGCCTTCCAGAGACAGGCCGGCTTCTTTGGCCTTCCAGACGGCGATGCGGCAGGAATCCACACGGCTCATCTGGCCGGCACCGATGCCGAGGGTGCGGTCGTGGCTGGCGAAGACGATGGCGTTCGACTTCACATGCTTCACCACACGCCAAGCGAAGCGCATGGCTTCCAGCTCGTCACGGGTCGGTGGGCGCTGCGTCTTGACTTTGTTTTCCAGGTCTTCGAGACCGAGGGCGCGGGGATCGCTATCCATCACGAGGACACCGCCGGGGGCGCTGCGGATGATCGGGTCGCTGAAGGTCTTGGTCACCTCAGGCAGCATCTGGATGAGGCGCAGGTTTTTCTTCTTCTGCAACAGAGCGCGGGCATCGGCGTCGAAGTCAGGCGCGATGATGATGTCCGTGAAGATCTCGGAGATGATGCGGGCGAGGCCGACGGTCATGCTGCGGTTGATCACGATGACGCCGCCGAAGGGAGCCTGCTTATCGGTTTCGAAAGCCTTGGACCAGGCTTCGCGCAGATCCTCATCGGCACAGCCCACGCCACAGGGGTTGGTGTGCTTCAGGATGGCCACGGTGGGGCGGCGGAACTCATGGATGAGTGCGGCTGCGGAGTGGACGTCGAGGATGTTCGTGTAGCTTAGGTCCTTGCCGTGCAGCTTGACGAAGTAGTCGCTGAAGTTCCCATACAGAGCGGACTTCTGGTGCGGGTTATCCCCGTAGCGCAGCTCGCTGTGCAGAGGCAGGCTGAGAGAGAAGGTCTTCTGCGTGACGGCCTCTTTGTTCAGGAAGCTGGCGATGGCGGCATCGTAGCTGGAGGTGCGCTGGAAAACCTTGCAGGCCAGACGCTCGCGGGTCGCCAGGGTGGTATCGCCCTTGTTTTCTTTCAGCTCTTCCAGAACGACGGTGTAGTCGGCCGGGTCAGAGATCACGGTGACCCAACGATGGTTCTTTGCCGCGCTACGCAGCATGGAAGGGCCGCCGATATCAATGTTTTCGATGGCTTCTTCCAGGGTGACGTCCTTTTTCGCCACGGTCTGTTCGAAGGGGTAAAGATTGATCGCCACCAGATCGATGACGGGAATGTCATGCTTCTGGGCATTCTTTTTGTCTTCGTCATTGTCCCGGCGTTGCAGGAGGCCGCCGTGCACTTTCGGGTGCAGGGTCTTCACACGACCGTCAAACATTTCGGGAAAACCGGTGTGCTCAGAGACATCGATTACCTTCAGACCGGCTTCTTTCAGATGCTTCGCCGTGCCACCTGTGGAAAGGAGTTCGACGCCGAGTTCAGCCAGGCCTTTGGCAAAGTCGAGCAGGCCGGTTTTGTCGGAGACGGAGAGCAGGGCGCGAGCGATAGGCATGTGGGCGAGAGAGGGGATGGTTGTAGGCAGCGCAGTAAACGGGGAAAGCGGGCGGGGGCAATGACGAATATTGACCCACTTTCTGGCAGCCGGAAACGGGTTCTGGCCTAGATGGGGGACCGTGTAGGACGTTTGACCCACCGCTCGACCTTGAGGCTGGTTTTTAGAATGAGAGCCACGCTAGCGCATTGGACCGTGGATCGGCTTACTCTATTCCACACTCACCGTCACCCGCTGGGTTGGTTGAGCGGTCAGCTCGAGGACGGAGAGGGAGTCCACATCGTCGGTGGGCTTGTGGCTCGGGTTGAGTCCATAGCTGCGGTAGCCTTCCGGGCCGTTCAGGGTGAGGCGGACGTCCAGGCCGAGTTGGCTGTTGCCATTGTCGAGCGCCCACTCGTGCAGGTAGAGGTAGGTGCGTGGCAGGGTAAAGGTCAGGCGGCGTTTCTCCCCGGTGGTGGTGAGGGTGGCTTTGAACTCTTTGGGATCGAAGTTGGCGGCGTAGCCATTGCCAAAGGCCCAGGGGGAGATGGAGTGGATCTTGCCTTCTCCGTCGGCGGATTTGCCGGTGACGAGCACGGTGGCGGTGCTGCCTTGTTCGAGGCGCTTGCCATAGCTACGAGCATCGAGATTGAGGCCCAACTGCCAAGCCGGGCTGGTGCCATCGGGGCTGTCCTGGAGAAGGTCGGCGGGGATGTCGAAGGTGAGCACGAGGTGGTTGACTCCGGCGCTGGCTTTCAGGAGGACGCCGGATTCACGGCTGGTCGGCCCGTCGAGCAGCAGGGGTCTTTCCTGACTGAGCCCCAGGTTTCGGGTGATGACGATGCTGCGGGTGAAGACCAGCGTTTCGCTGCCGATCTGGAGGGTGAGCTTGAGAGGACTTTCGGCGGAGGCTTGCTGGGCTGAGGGCAGGCGAAATTGGAGATTGAGTGGGGTGACGGCGTCCCGCTTGAGCTCAAAGTTACCTTCGAGCTTTTGGCCTTCAAACTCGGCCACCCAGGTGCCATTGACCGCATCCGTGCCGGGATTGACGACCTGACAGCCGACCAGGAAGCTGCCTTCCTGATTGAAGAGTGTCTCCATCCCCCAGACCACAGCGACGGGTTCTGGCCGGGCGCGCACGGTTTCGACTCGGGCCGTGGAGCCGCTGCAAATCAGCACGGGCAGGCGCAGCAGAGCTTCTTGGAGGGCAGAGGCCTGGCGTGAGCGAGGGGAGTAGGTGACCGTGACCGTCTGGGTAGTCCCGGCTTCCAGAGCCAGGCTGGAGCGTGCGGCGATGGGATTCCAGCCGCCTGCAATCAGAGGCAGCAGCGTGAGGTCCAAGGTGCTGGAGCCTTTGTTTTTGATCTGGTAGAGCAGCGTTAATTGGCCATCCGGTTGCTGTTTGACCCGGGCACCAGACAGTGACCACGGGGCCGCAGTGGAGCCATCCAGAAGGTCCTGATAAAGCAGGGCACCGAGCTGGCGGTGGAGGGTGGGGCGTGGGGTGTAGGTGCCGATGGCGTCTTGATAAAAGTATTCCCGGTAAGTGCTCTCGACGTGTTCAAAGACCTGACCTTCATTCAGGTTTTCGGGTTCCGGCATGGAGACGAGGCGGGAGAGGTCGCCCAGATCGGCATGCACCACGCCGAGTTCGCTGGCGGTTTCCGCCTGGATATCGGCCAGCGGGCGGTTTTGCCCGAGGATGCTTTCAGATTGATCCGAGACGGGTAGCCAGGGACTGCAGACGATGACTTCGGCCCCCATCTCGCGGGCTCCTGCTATGGCGGCTGTCAGTGCCCGTGAAAAGCTAACGGGGGACATGTCGGTGTCATTTTGACCGTAGCAGAGCAGCACCACATCCACGGGGGCTTGCCGGGCGGAGGATTCCAGTATCGCCGCTGCATCGAGGACACTGCCGTCCATGCGGGTCAAAATGCGCATGGCCAGCGTGGGCATTTCTTTGGCCAAGGCACCTGGATTCACCTTCACCCCGCCGGTGTAGAAAAACTGCTTGGCGAGTTGGGCCGCAAACATGCCGGGAAAGGTCTCCGTCGGCTGTCCCTCGTGGATGTCGAGGACACTGGCGTCTCCCAGCACCAGGAGATGGAAGGGCTCGCGCTGTGAGAGCTTCCGGTAAGCTTTCGGGAGGTATTTCTGAAAACGCTCCTGCCGGGGTGGACTGAGATCGAAATGGGTGCGGGGCTCGAGGGTGGGGAGGGGAAGCCGTTTTTCCAGGGCGTCCGCCTGGGCTTTTTTCTCCGAGAGATCAGGGGCGGCCTGGGCCTGGACCAAGCTGCATGTCAGGGCGAGCCACCCCACGGTTCCCAGGGCGCTGCTGATGGTTCGGTTGCCTGCGATCATAGACCGCTCAATTCACCCCATTGAGCGGCCTTTTCCAGTGCGAAGATATTCACAATGAGCGACTTTTTGCGTCGCCTTACTTTTTCGCCAGGGCTTCCAGGTAATCCAGCAAGCTGGCAAACTCCCGCACGCTGAAGGTCATCATCAGGCCGGGAGGCATCATGGACATGGGCAGCTTCTGGCGTTCCTTGATGTCGCTGGTCTTAAAGGTGAACTCCTGGGAGGCGATGTTGCGCAGCTTCACCTCCGTGGCGCCTTCCAGCGTAATGAACCCCATCTGCTGGGTGCCATCTTTGAGCGTGATCATCTCACTGGCAAAGCCCTGGGCGATGGTCTTGTTCGGGTCGAGGATGTTTTGGGCCAACTCAGCACGCTTGTAGGTCTGGGCAATGTTACCCAGGTAAGGACCTTTCTGGGCTTCGCTCTCCTTGGTGGTGTGGCAGGCCACACATGTGGCGCGGGTGAAGATTTGCTCGCCCAGGACGACGTCGCCCTTGGTTGTCATGACTGCCGCGATGGCTTCTTCGGGTTTCAGCGTGGCGATCTTCGGGGTCTTGTCCTCCACCTTGGTCAGCTTCATGGTCTTGGCCGCGCGTTCGGCGGTGGCTTTCACCTTCGGATCGGGATCATCCAGGGCCAAGAGAACCCGCGGAGCTGAGGTCGTGTGTTTGACTGCGGCAATGGCTTCGAGGATCTGAATGCGGCGCTTGGCATCCTGCCAGCCGTGATCCAGCGCCTTTTGGGAAAGCTCACGGCTTTCAGGGCTGCCCGTGGTGCGGCTGGCCAAATAGAGCAGGGCGGAATCGGCAAAGCGAGAGGTCGAGCCTTCCATCTTCTCGGCGATCTGTTCCACGAGTTGATGGTGGTTTTCCAGCTTCGGAGCCGCGAAGAAGGCGGTGGAGGCGGCTTCGTAATCTTTGAAGGCACCTTCCATCTTTTGCAGGGGTGTCAGGGCCTGGAGCGTGGCTCTAACTCCCTCAGCCCTGTCGGTCTTGGTCAGGGCGATGATGGCCTGGGATAGAGTGGCGGAGGAAGTAATGTGGGCACTCTTACCCGCTGTTCCTTCGGCCTCACCGGAATCCTTGCGGGCAGGAGTGCCCGCATCACTGACCACCTGCACCAGCAACGGCACGGCATCCGCAGGCACGTCTTCGGCCACGGCGAGCTGCGCCACGGCATCGGGGATGACCTTAGCATCTTGCTTGGCCAGGGTCAGGATGCGCTGAAGGGCGTCATCGGATTGAATGCGGTTGCGGTTCATCTCCTTCACCAGGAAGGCCGCTTCTTCAGGGGAGGCTTTGGCAAGCGCTTCCTTCAGAGCTGCAGCAATGCGTGGCGTCTCACTCCAGGGCTCAGGCTGATAATACGGACCGCGAGTATCTGGACGTGTGCCCCAGGAATCGCCTTTCCACTCACCTTCCGTGAAATGCAGCCGACAGAGAGCCGCGAGAATGCCTTGGCGGAGGGTGGCGTCGGTGGCTTTGTTGAGACGCTCGATGAGGCCAGTGACGACTTCGGGCTTGTGGATCATGGCAAGAGCCTTCAGAAGGCGGTGAACCCAAATGGTAGTATCGTTGCTCTTGCCTGAATCTGTGTTGTTATACAAAGCTCCCAAAAGATCAAGAGGCTGCTGATGTGTAGCGAGCGCTCGGATGGATGTGTGGGCGACCACGGCATCCTTGCTCCAAAGAGTTTCAAATACATAATCGGTGTTACGGCCCTCCGTTGATTGCTTGATGATATCAATTTCGTTGCGTTCAGATGTTCGATAGTCTTTGAACTGCCGTTCATAAACATGTGTTAATTCGCTCTTTCTCCGGAGCAGTTCACGCTGTGCTTCGGTTCTGCGACGATAGCTTTCAGGCTTTGTGAGATCGAGCATCATCACAAGGTCCTTCTCGCTAAGCTTCGCAAAATCCGGCATCGGCTCCGGCTTAAACCCCTTCGGTCTCACCTGCACGATGTAACCGACATCGGGCCCTTCCCAATTGAAGGTGGCGCCTTTCCAACTGGAGGCATAGACGCGGCTCATGCCGTCTACATCCGCATCGGTGGGGCGGGTCATTTTGATGAAAGCTTCCGGGGCTTTGACCTCTTCAAAAGTGGCTCCCTTCGGTTTAACCGAATGTTTGTAAATGGCGCCGGTGCCCCAGTCAGCGGTGAAGGGGGCGTTGTTCCAGGCTTCGCCGAAACCGGGTTCATCGATGTAAACGGCACCGCAACCGGAACCGCCGCCGTAGTCCGCTAGAGGCTGGATGCACTCGTCGTTGAAGTTCTTGTAAAGGCGTGGATAACCGTGGTCATCGAGGCCGGTGAAGTGGTGAAAACGCACGTTCCAGCCGCCGCCGTCATTGGTATTGTCTCGGGCAAAGATGTCCATGAGCGGGCTGATGGCCACCTCCAGGATGTTGCGGGTGCCGGTGGAGTAGATTTCCAAACCGGTGCCATCAGGCCGCACACGAATGACGCCGCCGCCACGATGCTGGAGCGTCCTTCCATCCGTGCCTTCGGCTTTCATGAAACCGAAGTCACCACCGGCGATGTAGAGCCAGCCATCCATGCCGAGGCTGAGACCATTGGTGGTGTGGTCGGCTGGGCGATCTGCATAGCTGAACGCGATGTTTTTGACCAGAATGTTTTCCTTTTCAGCCACGCCATCGCCATCCGCATCAATGAACTCACTCAGATGAGGAGGGTGCACGAGGTAGAGGCGATCATGATCCCACACGAGACCGCGTGGAGCATCCACTTCGCAGAAGACCTTGGTTTCATCGGCCCGGCCATCGCCATCCAGATCACGCATGCGGATCACGCGCCCCCGCTTGGGATTGCGTCCCAGGGAACCGTTGCCATCGCTGCTGACATACAGGGTGCCATCAGGAGCGGCAGCGACATAGACGGGGTAGTTGGCTGCGGCGCTGTTGGCAAAGAGGCTGACCTCAAAGCCTTCAGCCACCTTCACATCTTTCAGGATCGCCGCTTCTTCTTCGGGACTGAGTTTGACGATCTTGGGGGGCACATTGCCTTCGTTTTTGTAGGGATCGGACTCGGCTTTGACCACTTTATCGGCGGTGGCTTTTTGCTCGGCGCTCATCTTGGGTGCCAGTACCTTGATGCCGTCACCCTTCAGCTTCACCTCGCGGATGCTGGCCCAGCCACCGCTGTTTTTGCTGAGGATATCGATCTTGATGAACTTGATGTTATCCGCTTTGGCGAAGTCGTTGGTGTAAGGGGCACCCTTGGTGTTGCTGGAGGCATCCACCAGCACAGTCCAGGTTTTGCCATCGGCAGAGCCTGTGATCTTATAACGATACACACCATTGTTTTCCCAGGTGGTGCTGATGCCGGTCAGTGAGTGTGGCTTTTCCAGTTCCAATTGCAGCCACTGGGGATAGTCGGCATTGCTGGCGCACCAGCGGGTATTTTCATCACCATCCACTGCACGCCAGGCGAAGTTGTTTTTGTTCGACTCTTCCGTGCTGGCGGTCATCGTCACCAACGTGGCGTCCTTCGGAGCCGGTGGGGGAGTCGCTGCTGCTGGCTTGGGTTGAGGTTTGGGCGGCTCGGGATTGCCTTTGACAAAGGTGACCTTGTTTTGGCCCTGGAACGCCGTGAGGTAATCGGGGCTGAGTTTGCCGCAGGCCCAGAGCACGCCGCGTGTGAGCAGATCCAGGTAACGGGCATCGGCGACGGTGTCGTTGTTATGGCCGATGGTGGTGCTAAAGCTGCGAGCGCCTTGTTTTTCATTGGTCCAGGCGACGATGTATTCCACTTCCTTGGTGGTGCCGTCCTTCTGTTTCACCACCTGCTTGCCCATGGCCAGAGGGTGGGCATCGAAGAGATTGACGTTGTTATACAGCTCCTCCTTGATCGTGGTCCAGTCCGCCAGTGGTTGAGTGATGGGATGCTCTTTATCGACATAGGTGATGGCAATGGGCTCCTGCGGTCCGTGGGAGTTGGATTGCAGGCCCAGGTGCTTGAACCAGGAGTCATTGCCGGGGCGGAAGCTGTGCATGGCGCAGTGCAGATGCACGGCGGGGACGGTCTTATGGACATCCAGGAGGCGTTTGATGGCCCCCAGGTCCTTCATGCCGGCGGCACATTCATCGTGGATGATGATGTCGTAGCCCTTGGCCCAATCGGGATTGTCATACAGCGGTAGAGGTGGATTCGTGGATTTATCATCGGTCCACACCACATCCACCTGCACATTGGCGCGGGATTGGATGCCCTGGCTGAGAATCTCGTGCTGCTTGGCGTAGTCGTGACAGCAACCTCCAGCGACGAGGAGGGCTTTCAGGGGTTTGATCTCAGCATGAGCCAAAGCGGCTGAGAGGAAAAACGCGGTGAGAAGGGCAAAACGGACCATGGGTGGAATAAACGCGGCCCAGAGAATCGTGCGAAAATACTCTTTTCGAGCAGAAAAGTGCACATGAGGGAAAATGCACTTTAATATGCATATCAATGAGTATAAAAGCGTGCATGAGAACAACATTACTCCTGGATGAAGACCTCATCGCCAAAGCCGCAAGGCTGACCGGCATCACTGAAAAAACCAAACTTGTGCATATGGGACTCGAAGCATTGATCGCACGTGAAGCCTCCCGTCGTCTGGCGGCCTTGGGAGGCAGCATGCCAGACTTGAGTGTTCCTGACCGGGCTCGCCCCATTGAGGAGCCCTTGAACACCTCTCGGGTGCCGTTCAAAAAAGTCGCTGAAGACCCCAAGCCTTATGGTGCTCGCTGATACCAATGTGTGGGTGGATTTCCTGAAGGGGAAAAACAGCGACCAGCGCCTGGGACAGATGCTCTGGGCAGGGGAAATCGTGACCCATTGGATCGTCATTGGGGAGTTGGCTGTCGGTGGTCTCGCGAACCGCGGCCAGTTCCTCAGCGATCTGCGTGAATTGGAGCGAGTGGAGGCTGCGACGGAACGGGAATCGCTGGTTTTGATCGAAAACCGCAAGCTCTACGGTCGCGGGATTCGCTGGAATGATGTTCAG
The DNA here is from genome assembly GCF_900167535.1 of Prosthecobacter debontii. Lineage (NCBI taxonomy): Bacteria > Pseudomonadati > Verrucomicrobiota > Verrucomicrobiia > Verrucomicrobiales > Verrucomicrobiaceae > Prosthecobacter > Prosthecobacter debontii. The sequence continues at coordinate 15,394 of NZ_FUYE01000014.1, read as the reverse complement.
CTTTTGGCCAGTTGTCTGATCCACCACGTGCCGCTGTGGACGCATGACAGGCGTTTGCACGATGCGGCGATGGAACTCGGTTGTGCGTGGCAAGGCTGACTTTTTCCTTGGCGGATGGGAAGAGTCTCGGGATACATAGAGACGAATGACTCCCACGGCGGCAATTTTAGTTTCAGCACTCGGCGGCTACCTGAGCGGTTCGCTGCCTTTTGGTTATTGGGCAGGTAAGCTCAAGGGCATTGATATTCGCCAGCATGGCAGTGGTAACATCGGCGCCACGAATGTGATCCGTGTCCTGGGGAAGGGGATCGGCATTCCGGTTTTCATTCTGGATGCTTTGAAGGGTTGGCTTCCGGCCTGGCTGGCGGGCGTGTGGGTGGCTCAGCAGGGCGCAGCGCAAGAAATCATCTCTGCGGCCGCCGTGGTCGCCGGGTTAGCGGCTGTGCTGGGGCACATGTTCACGTTCTGGCTCAGCTTTAAAGGTGGGAAAGGCGTGGCGACGACGGCGGGTGTCTTGCTCGGTATCGCCCCCCTGGCCATGCTGGGTGGGTTGATCGTGTGGTTGCTGTTTTTCTTCACCACACGCTATGTCTCCCTGGCCTCCATGATGGCGGGTGTGGGAGTGGTGGCGACCATGGCCACGGTGATGGGGCGCAATGGTCAGTGGGATCTGGTCATGCTGGGCTTTGGTATCCTCATCATGGGGCTCGTGATCGTTCGCCATCGCTCAAACATCAGCCGCTTGCTGGCAGGGACAGAGTCCAAGGCGGGTCGCAAAAAGGCCTGATTGAACTATCTTTTTCGGCGTCTCGTTTTACCTCTCTTCGCATGTCCAAAGAACTCGCTACCGGGCTCCTGAAAAGCTATCTGCAACAGCGCCTGACAGCGGGGCAGACGCATGTGGGCCTGCGCCCTGGAGCTCTGGACATATTGCTGCCAGCGAAGGCTGCTGCACCCGCTCGCCTGGCTCGACCTGAGCCTCTGCGCCGTTCCGCAGAGACGGGGTTTTCACCATCGACTTCGGAAACGTCCGCCTCTTTTTCAGCTCTGAAGGCGCAGGCGATGGAGCCCGCCCCACAGAGCCGCATGCCCGCGCGTGAGACTGCTCCTGTGACCCGAATGGCCGCAGCTTCATCCGATGCCAGTGCATCATTGATCGAAGTGACCGGCAGCACGAAGGCGGAAAAACTGGCTGCTCTCGCTGCTCTGGCCGAACAATCCCCTGAAGCGCGTGCTCTAGGCACCCTGCGTCAGACGATGGTCTTTGCCGTCGGCAGTCCGGATGCTGAAATCATGTTCATTGGTGAAGCTCCGGGCGTGGAGGAGGAGCGTCAGCGGGAGCCCTTTGTGGGGCCCGCCGGGCAAAAGCTCACGGGCATCATCAAGGCGATGGGATTGGATCGCAGTGGCGTTTACATCAGCAACATCTGCAAATTCCGCCCCGCCATGGAAAACCAGGGCAACTCGAATCGTCCACCGACGGTGGCGGAGATGCGCGCCTGTCTGCCCTACATTTACACCGAGATCGCCATCATTCAGCCCAAGGTGCTGGTGGCGCTCGGAAAAACCGCCGCTGAGGGCCTGGGCATCAGTGGTCCGGTGACTCGGTTACGTGGCAAGTTTTACACCGTTCAGGATCTGCCGACGATGGTGACCTTCCACCCCAGCTACATTCTGCGTGAGGAAAAAATGGCGGATGGTGGAGTGGTGGCCAAGCGTCAGGTCTGGGAGGATATGCTCCAGGTCATGGAAAAAGTGGGCCTGCCGATCAGTGAGAAGCAGCGTAGTTATTTCAAACGCTAGGAAACCTCACGCGGAAAGGGAGCTATGAAACTCCGGCCACTCGGATTCATCATTACCAGCTTTGCACTCATGAGTTGGCTCAGTCCGCTCTCTGGAGCAGGGACGAAAGGGCAACCTGAGAAGGACTTTCGCGGGCAGGAGATGCAGGTGGCGGCTCTCCTCAGGGAGTATCCACGAGCCGTCTCTTTCACGCCTTTGGCGAGGGATAAAGAAGGTGAGATTCGTCGATTATTCATGGCCGTAAGCCCTTTGCTTGATCGCTTTAACTTGCCTCTTGACGGACTTTTTGAGGCGCTACAGGCGGACGCAAAAAAACGTTTGGATGCCAAAAAACTCACGACCATTGAACGCGCTCGATTAGCTTTTTTTGTTCATGATTATGCGTCGGCCTGTGCGCTGGCGCTCAAGGCAGGCGATACGGCGCATCAGTCCAAGCATCGGGTGGTATCAGAGGTGGTGGATGCGCTGGCTCTGGCAGCCTATTCCGCCCAAGAAATGCGTCGCTTTGAAGATGCCCGAAGATATCTGAAAGTCGCGGCGGGAGAAACTGATCCCAAGGTGGATTTGGAACTGTGGGCCGACATCCAGGCCTCAATGGCAAATCTCGCTTATCTTCAGAATGACTTTCAGTTTCAGTTGGCCGTTCTGCGAGAAATCCACCAGCAGTATAGTTTGGCTTTAGGTCCAAGCCACGGAAAAACGCTTCGCTATCAAAACGAGTTGGCCGCTGCACTTTATGATCAGAAGCAGGACGCGGCTGCTGAAAAGGAGTATCAAGAGATCCTGCAGCGTTTAGAAAAGCAGAAGAACGCACCGCCCGATGCGATTTTGGTGGTCCGCAAGAACCTAGCTAAAGTTCTGAAATCCTTGAAACGCGATGTCGATGCGGAAGTTCAGTGGCGTCAAGTGATTGCCCAGTTGAAAGACAGTTACGGAGGGCAGCATGAAAAAGTTATCGTGGCTCGCAACTCGTTGGCCTTCTGCCTTAACGATCAAGGCCGCTACGCTGATGCTGAGGCGGAGTTGGTGTCTGTGATGGATTTAGCCCGCAAGGCTTACGGGAACGATGCGCAGGCGACATTGACAGCGCGCCATAATTTGGGCGCTTTTTATTATGATCGAGGCCGCTACACAGAGGCGGCTACTCAGTACCAAATCCTTTATGAAAACGAGAAACGTGTCTATGGGCCAGATGATCCTAGCACCCTCACGAGCTACAGTTTCTTGGGAAGCTGCATGAATGACACCGGTAAGCATGCAAAAGCGGAAGAGATTTTCAAGCACGTCTTGGAAAGGCAATTAGCCACTCTACCTGTGGATGCTCTGGAGACCCAAGCGACACGAAACAATCTGGGTATTGCGTATCGTGAACAGGGAAAGCTGAAAGAGGCGGAGGAACAGTATCGCATTGCCTTGAGCGTGCGGGAGCGGGTGCTGGGGCCAGACCATGAAAGAACTTTGGCCGTTCGAAATAACCTCGCCGTTCTCTACAGCAGCCATCCAGAAATGTTGGGCGATGCAAGAAAACGTGAGATATCAGAACTCAAGGCCACTTTGGCCCAGCTTGAGGCGCAGTACGGGCGTGGACATGCCAATACCGTTCCCAGTCGCTCAAATTTGGCTTCGGTGCTGGAATCACTCGGGCAGCTTCCTGATGCGGAAAAGGAGTACCGCGACATTCATTCGATTCTTATTGGAGAACGCGGTCGGGAGCACCCTGAAACCGTGAAAGCGTTGATGAGTGTGGCCATCAATCTGATGCGACAGAAACGAATGAATGAGTCGGAGGCTCTTTTCCGAGAAGGCTACGGCATTCTTGAAAAAGTCTTGGAACCGGAGGACGACCAAATGATTGTGTTTCGACACAATTTCGTGATTTGCTTGGCGAATAATCAGAAAGTCATGGAGGCTGTTCAGCAGGCTGAACTCGTTTGCCAAGCCATCCGTAGCCGTCCCGGCAGTAATGCAGCGATGCTTGCGTCGATGGAAAATTTCATCGCACAGACCCGGTCAACCATGCGACCGGAGCAGAATGCCGTTGGGAGTATTCTGCAATCGCTGTCCAGTCAGGGGAATCTGCAGGTAGGCACGTCAATCCCAGTCAGCGGAAACACCTTGCCTTTTCAAAATCAGACTCCTCCTGAAGGCACGATTTCTAGACCACTTTCGGTCACACCGCCGACCACGAATGCGGTGGTGCCACTCCCCGCTTCACCTTGATGAGCTTGTCCCCCCGAAGTGCGGTTGTCCTGCCTTGACTCCTCGGGCTTCCAGTCCAACTCTCCCCGCTTTCCATGTCAGATACCCCAGCCGCTCCAGCCTCCCTTGATTTCATCCGCGAAATGATCGCTGCCGATGTGGCTGCGCAACGCAACGACGGCTGGGTGATCACCCGCTTCCCACCGGAGCCGAACGGTTACCTGCACATCGGTCATGCCAAGAGCATTTGTCTGAATTTTGGCCTGAGCGTGGAAAACGCGCCCAAGGCGAAGTGCCATCTCCGCTTTGACGATACCAACCCCACCAAAGAAGAGGTGGAGTATGTGGATAGCATCCAGGAGGACGTGAAGTGGTTGGGCTTTGACTGGGGCGACAATCTTTTTTACGCCAGTGATTACTTCGAGAAGCTCTATGGCTTTGCCGTGCAGTTGATCGAAAAAGGTCTCGCCTATGTGGATGATCAGAATGCCGAAGAGATGCGAGCCAATCGTGGCACACTGACCACTCCCGGCACGAACAGTCCGTATCGTGACCGCAGTGTGGCCGAGAACTTGGATCTGTTTGCGCGCATGCGTGCCGGTGAATTCAAAGAGGGCGAGAAGATCGTGCGGGCCAAGATCGATATGGCCTCGCCGAACATGAACATGCGTGACCCGGCGATCTACCGCATCATGCACGCGCATCATCACCGCACAGGAGACGCGTGGTGCATTTATCCGATGTATGACTTTGCGCATCCTCTGAGCGATGCGCTGGAGGGGATCACACACAGCCTTTGCACCCTGGAGTTTGAGCATCACCGCCCTCTCTATGAGTGGCTCATTAACAATGTGTCTGGCCTGCCGGGGCAACCTTATCAGCGCGAGTTTGCTCGCCTGAATCTGACCTACACCGTGATGAGCAAGCGCAAGCTGCTGCGTCTGGTGAAGGAAGGTTTTGTCAATGGCTGGGATGATCCACGCATGCCCACCATCAGCGGCATCCGCCGCCGTGGTTATACCCCGGCAGCCGTGCGGAGCTTCTGCAAAACGATTGGCCTCACCAAGTATCCATCTCTCACCGAACTGAACCTGCTGGAGCACAGCGTGCGTGAAGACCTGAACAAACATGCTCAGCGTGTGTATGCCGTGCTGCGCCCGATCAAGGTGGTCATCACCAACTATCCTGAAGGTCAAGTCGAGCATGTGGAGTTGGTGAACAACCCGGAGAACGAGGCTGACGGCACCCGTAAGGTCCCCCTGAGCCGTGAACTCTACATCGATGCGGATGACTTCATGGAGAACCCCATCCCTGGGTTCCATCGCTTGATTCCAGGGGGAGAGGTTCGTCTGAAGTATGCCTTCTGCATCATCTGCCAGGAAGTGATCAAGGATGAGACCGGGAACATCGTGGAACTGCGCTGCACGTATGATGATGCCACGCGTCATGGGGTGAAACCTGTGGGCCGTCCGAAGGTGAAAGGCACCATTCACTGGGTCAGTGCGGCTCAGGCTCTCGATGTGGAAGTGCGTCTTTACGATAAACTGTTCACCGTCGAGCAACCGGATGGTGAGGAGGGCGACTTTACACAGTTCTTGAATCCGCAATCTCTCGAGGTCGTGACGGCGAAGATCGAACCTTCCGTGGCTGAGGCCAAACCAGGCGCGCACTATCAGTTTGAACGCGTGGGTTACTTTTACAGCGACCCCAAAGACACGCAGCCAGGGAAGCCTGTGTTTAACCGCACCGTCGCTCTGAAAGATGGCTTTGTGAAGAAGTAGGAAGACGCGGAATTCGTGTTTTCAGTATCCGATCACTTGAAGTCCCGGAACGCGGGAAAACTCGTTCATGTCGTTGGTCACAACGCCATAGTCATGAACGAGCGCGGTGGCGGCAATCCACAAGTCATTCGTGCCAATCAAGTGACCTGTGCGCGCGAGTTCTCGATAGAGCTCACCGTATTGCCATGAGATTTACAGAGTCCATGGAAGAACGGGATAAGGCTGACATAGCCGCTCCCAATCACGTCGTGGCGAGGCGGACTGACCGCAGGCCAATTCACCCGCGACGGTAAAGGTGATGTAAAATAACTCATTGGGACGGGCGGCGAGGAAGGCATCCACACGCCCCGCGATACCTCGGCGAGCCTCTCGCTCCGCCGTGATGATGAAGTTGGTATCTAGGATCAGTCCCATGGATTGTCTGGAATGGGATCGTGTTCGGTGGCTGCTTCGACGGCCTTCAGGTATTTTTCGCTGACCTGAGCGCCTCCATTTCGGTACTGCTGTCTCAGGGCTTCCCCAGTCAGTGGAGCATCCGGCCAGATCGCCCTTTTCACCACTTCGGTAAAGGATTCGCCGCCCCGCTTGGCTTTCCGGAGTTTCTCATAGGCATCCAGTCCAAGCGTGATTGTCTTGGTGCTCATGCATGAAATTGACACGAAATGTGAAAAAGTCAATGTGGCCGATGGTGAGCGATGATGGCTTCATCACCGTGCCGCACCGGTGCCTTCCTTAACGGATGTATGCGTCAAGCGGGCTAAAACACTGCTGAGTTATGGCGACCATTTCTTGACTAGATCTCGCATCACTGGCCCTTTCACGGCCCTCATGTCATCTGCCCTGCCTATTTTTGAAATCCGCAATGCGGTGCTTTCATGCCTTCACGACCCGAAGGTGCCAAACATGCTGATCAAGGCACCGACAGGGTCGGGTAAATCCACTCAGGTGCCGCAATTTGTGTTGGATTCAGGCATTCTCAAAGAAGGGCAGAGGTGCATTGTCTTGCAGCCACGCCGCATTGCCGCTCGCATGCTGGCGCAACGGGTGGCTAAAGAACGCCAAGGCCGCTTGGGCGGCGAGGTGGGGTATCAGGTGCGCTTCGACAATGTAACCTCGCGCGAGACCCGGCTGGTCTATGTGACTGAAGGGGTGATGCTACGGCTGCTGATGGATGATCCAGAGCTGGCGAAAGTGGGCTGCATCGTGATCGATGAATTTCACGAGCGTCACCTGGATGGGGATTTGGTCCTGGCTTGGGCACGGGCTTTGCAGAAAGAGCGGCGGCCTGATCTCAAGATCATCGTCATGTCCGCGACGCTGACTCCCGGGCCGCTCACGCAGTTCATGGACCCGGTGGAGTTGCTCGAATCTCAAGGGCGCACCTACCCTGTCGAGGTGCGATATCAGGCACCGACGAGAAACATGCGCACGAATGAAGTGGAGCCTGTCTGGGATCAAGCTGCGCGCGCCTGTGAGACCCTAGCTCAGGAGTTAGGCACCAGTGGAGATATCCTGGTCTTCATGCCCGGGGCCTATGAAATCCGCAAGACCATGACGGCGCTGCAAGGCCGTAGCTTTGCCAAAGGACGACGCATCGTGGCTCTGCATGGCGAGCTTTCCCCTCAAGATCAAGATGCGGCGGTGACTCCCGGTGAGCAGCCCAAGATCATCGTCAGCACCAATGTGGCTGAAACATCGCTCACCATCGAAGGCGTGCGAGCGGTGGTGGATGCCGGACTGGCCCGTATCGCCAGCTATGATCCGCGTCGTGGCATCAATACTCTGACCGTGCAGAAAATCAGTCGTGCCAGTGCCGAGCAGCGGGCTGGACGTGCTGGACGCCTCGGACCAGGTATCGCCCTGCGCCTGTGGGCCGAGCGTGAGCATCTACATCGCGCTGAAAGTGAGTCGCCAGAGATTCAGCGGCTGGAGTTAGGCGAGGCCCTGCTGGCCCTTCATGTGGCCTCAGATAAGGCCAAGCTTGCGATCGAGTGGTTTGAGCCGCCTGCGGAAGCGGCGCTGAAGCGTGCCGAAACCATGCTGCATGATCTGGGGGCGATTGCGCATGGGCGTTTGACCCCGACGGGCCAAAAGATGGCCGCTTTCCCCACGCACCCTCGATTTGCCCGCATGCTGTTGGCAGCATCTGACAATGGGTGTGTGCGTGAGGCAGCGCTCTGTGCCGCCTTGGCCCAGGGACGAGACATCCTGCTGGTGGGGAAGAACCAAGCCTCGCACAAGAACGAAGACTTCTGGGAGCCGGGGGATCTCTCCGAATTCCAAGCCCTGCTCCGAGCTTTCATCCGCGCTGAAGCGATGAACTTCGACCCTCAGGCCTGTGCTCCTCTGAACGTGCATGCCATGGCCGCACGTGAGGCGGCACGGAGTTACGATCAGTTTTTGCGTTTGGCCCAGCGGGCCGGTTTGATCCTCAATGATGAAGTGGCCACGGCCGAGTCTTTGGCGAAGACGTTGTTAGCCGCTTTCAGTGATCATCTTGGGGTGGAGACCAGTTCGGGTAGCCGCATCTATCGCTTGGCGGGTGGTTACAGCGGAAATTTAGCCAAGGATGCGCACATCAAAGCTCCCCGTCTTCTGGTGGCGGCAGAGATCACGGAGGTGCAGGGAAAGGCCCTAACCGTGCAACTGAACCAAGTCACCAAAGTCGAGGAAGAATGGTTGCGAGAGCTGTTTCCTGATGACTTCACCAGCGGGCATCGTGCGCAGTATGATGCGGTCAATCGGCGAGTGATGAACTTGGAGGAAGTGCGCTTTCGCAGCCTCGTCCTGAGCAGTCGCGAAAAAGGCGAGCCGGATGAAAGCACGGCGGCGACCTTGCTCGCGGATGAAGTCATTGCGGGCCGACTGACACTCACACTCTGGAATGAGCGCGTGGAGCAGTGGATTACTCGCGTCAATTGCCTCGCCAAATGGATGCCGGATCTGGAAATTCCCGCCATCACGGAGGAAGATCGCCGCATCATCATCGAGCAGGTTTGTCACGGTGCGACGGCGTATCGTCAGCTCAAAGACAAGGACGTTTTCCCGGCTCTACACCAGTGGCTCAGCCATGCGCAGCGCGACCTTCTGGAGCGCTATGCCCCGGAGCGCCTGAACCTGAAGAACGGTAAAACGGCGAGGATCGTCTATGACGAGAAACAACCGCCCAGCGTTAGTGTGGTGCTCCAGCAGATGTATGATGTGAATGAAAATCCCAAGGTGGCCGGTGGGCGCATCACCGTGACGGTGCACCTGCTCTCGCCCGCGCAACGACCGATTCAGACCACGGGGGATATCGGACGCTTCTGGAAAGAAGGTTACCCAGCGGTGCGGGCCCAATTGCGCGGACGCTATCCAAAGCACGAATGGCGCTAACCCGTTTCAGGAAAGAGCCGTCACTCAGGGCTTCGTCAGGAGGACGTCGTAGCCGTAAATTTCTCGGAACAGATCGCTCTTGGAGTTGATGGCAATCTGCTCGACGGTCGTGTCATCCACGCCTGGGGCTAGGATATAAAGACGGCTGCCTTCGGGGCGCAGATGAATGCTCTTGATCCGCTGGGTATGCGTGCGGTCCAGGGCATCGGCGATGCGTAGGATGGCGGCCAGCTTGAAGACGATCATGCGCTCTTCACGGCTGAGATCGGAGAACGTCGGGTGATTCGGCTCCGGATTGTAGCGCCGATGATAGCGTGCCAGGAGCGCCACCATCTCGCGGTCGGAATTGCTGAGGCCGAAAATCTCCGTCTGCAACAGGATGTAGAGGCTGTGCTTGTGATGCTCACGCGGGCTGATGAACATGCCCACTTCGTGGAGCACGGCTGCGACGCGCAGGACTAATTCATATTTGGGTTCCAGTGCATGGAGGTGCTGGAGTTCCCGGAAAAGCTGCTGAGCAAAGGCGGCGACATGGTCTGCATGCTTGCGATCCGTCTTGTAGCGCACGCCGATCTCACACGCGGCCTGGACCACCTCTTCTTGGAAGTTAGCCGTGTGCGGGCTGGCGGTCATGAGATCCAGCATGAGTTCACGCTGGAAGTCACCTTCCGGGATCCACAGCGCCTCATCGCCAAAACGGCGTGCGAGCGCCAGATTGGTCTGGAGAGCAGGGACGATGCCTTCGCCACCGGTGTAGTGGACGTGCAGCTTCTTCACCAATTCATCGGGATTCAGTTCCGCCAGCTTTTCAGTGAATCGTTCCAGCTGCTCTTCGGTGATCCGAAAGGCACCTTGTTTAGCCGCCGTCACCTCGGCCGCCACGCTCTGAATCTCCGCACCGATGGCCACATGGTTATCGATCTTGTAGCCGGAGTAATCTTGCGCGAGGTGATCGACGACACCTCGAATGTGCTCCTCCAGATGGCTCAGATGTTGGGTGGCTTCACCGTCGATGCCTGCCACAGCTTCACGAGCGCGGAAGATGCCCAGGCGGTAGTTACTGTAGGCGGCCAGGCGTCCATCTTTGAAATACAGGGCGCGGGTATTCCCTGGACCGATGTGGGAGATGAAGGTGTGCCCCACCCGGAGTTCGGCATTCTTTTTGAGCATCCGCAGCCCGATCTGATAGACGAGGCGCGTCATATCGCCGTCATCGATCAAGCGAGCGGTGAGGCCCGTGCTGACCTGGAGGCGGTTGAGGAAAATCTCATGGTTGCCTGCTTCCGAGAGAATATTCGTGTTGTAGAGCCGAACATTCGCCAGCGGTAGGCCGTATTCTCGCACGGTCAGCAGGTAACCTCTCAGAATTCCCGCCGCTTGTTCCACCGTTGAGCGGGTGATGGTGCCGGTGCGGAAGATGTCTCGGGCGATTGGTAGCGGCTTATCCAGGTGCTCAAGAAGCGTAAAGTCACCGGATTCATTCCGGCTGCCAATGATCAAGGACAGCGAGGCTGCACCAACGTAGATGATGGCTTGTTCTGGGGACGGTGTCGCGGGTTGGTCGGACATTGAAAATGAAACGCGATGAGAACTGAAAAGGAGGCAGTTGTAGAAGGTTACGCCTCGGGCGGGTCAACGTATCAGCCATGCTGATCTCTCAACCAGGCGACGCTGCCTACGGCGACGGCGTTACCTCCAAGCTTGGCGAGCGTGTATTTGATGCCCGTGGCAAGTGAGGGCAGGGCAAAGCGGTTCACCTCTTCTTTCAGCCTGGTCAGATAAAGCTGAGGGATTTCTTCGACGAGCCCGCCACCCAGCGTGATCTGGTCTGGCGCTAAAAGATTGACCACTGAGGCGATTCCCATTCCTAGGTAGGTGATGCTGTTGCCAAAGATGGAAAGGGCGGCGGCTTCTTGGCGATTATAGGCGGCAGAGAGCGCCTTGCTGCGAATATCGCGAAGGTTGCCGCGGGTTTTTTTATCGAGATCCGGCAGCTGTCCGCGATAGCAAGCGATGCCAGCTTGCGAAGCAATCGCGAGACGGCTGGTGAGATCCTCAATCATCACGGCCCCTGGGATACTGCTGCCCAGATGGGTGCCAGGCACATAAATCATGCCAAGTTCCATGGCGGAGACGTTCCGCCCCATGATCAGCTTGCCATCATAGACAAAACCAGTGCCGACCCCCGTGCCGGGGAAGACGCCCAATAGCGAACGCGCTCCTTTCCCTGCGCCCTGTTTGTATTCGCCAAAGGTGCCTGCATCCACATCATTGAGCACAGCCACGGGCTTTTTGAAAGCGGTGGTCAAAATGCCCGTCAGCCCCATGTTTTTCCAACCGAGGTTGGGGGCGTTGATCAGGATGCCTTTTTGAGGATTCACCAATCCAGGGCAACCGATGCCAATGCCCTGAAGCCCAGCGGGATCGATGCCAGCCGAGGCGATGGCCTCATGAATCACGCTGACGATTTTTTTCCGACCTTTGATTTGGCCGTCGGAGCCACCAGTCGATTTACGCGCGGTGCCAAGAACTTGATAATTTTCGTCCAACACACAGGCCAGCATCTTGGTGCCACCCAGATCGAACCCCACCCAAAAAGGAATCTTCTTCAGACTGCTCACCGTGGCAGGTTTGACTTTCTTGCTGGACTTCTTCTCAGACTTCTTGGGGCGAGTTGATTTAGCAGCCATGGGGAAAAGGGGATAGCTCCGCTAATGAGCATGGGAACCCCCGTGGCGGCAAGTAACAATCCCACCCCATTGTGGCTTGGTTCAAGGCATCTTCACGCGTGCCAGTGCGGCGGCGAAGCGGTTATTGACTCCCAGCTTCTTGAAGACTCGGTCCAGATGGTTTTTAACCGTGTTCGGGCTGATCCCCAGCGCCGTGGCGATCTCATCGTTCGACATGCCCTTGGCGAGGCATTCCAGGACCTCTTCCTCACGCTTCGAGAGGGCTTCCCGCTGACCTGGGGTGGCCGTGGGGAGTACGCTGGGCTGAACAAACACCAAGCGTTGTCCTTTACCTGCCAGGGGCATCACCCAGGCTACGAGGCTTGTGTCTCCAAGTTTGAAGTCTGTGGCCGCTGGGGCCTGAGGGGGCTCCGAAAGGGTGGACTGAATCAAAGACACCATCGGTTCCGGCAGGAGCTCGCCACGCTTGAGAGAGACACCGGCGATTTTAGCCATGGTCTCAAAAGCCTGCGCCGTGGCCCCTAACAAACGATGAGATGAATTGGTGACGAGCATCGCTCCGCCCAGAGCCTTCTCGACGGCGGTGATCATGTCCAAAATCTGCCGGGTGGGACGCTGCAAGGCCTCCTCCGCAATTTCATTGAGGGCGAGGTCGATCCCGAAACTGCCTGCCAGTTTGTTTTCCGAAATGATCGGGGACGAAGTGCCAACGAGCAGACGCCATCCGTCCGAAAAAGCTTGTGCACGCAGGGAGACCTTCGCTTTGGAAGACATCAGTTCCCCGACGGATTGTCCACTTGGGGAAATGGGAGGCAGGGGACACTCGTCCTCGATGAAATCCAGATCGTCATCCAGACGATTGTTGCGGCGGATGTAGCGGGATGACACTCCTTTGTTAGGTAGGGTTGTTTCTGCAGAGTTTTTTATCTCGGTTTCCCAACATACCCAAGAAGCGAAGCAAATGCTGTTAGTCACTAGCACTTGTCTTAGAATTTCTATATGGACATTCTTGTCGGACAGTCCAAGCGAAGTGATCCCTCCCAGAATTTGGGAGAGTTTATCAACTAGTGTGGTTAGCCAATTCACGCTAAGCTTTTTCAAAAGCATTCTCCACGCCATAAGAGGTAAGCATGTAACAAGGTATGAAGCAAAAGGGGGGTAAGTAGGATGACTTTGCTCGGATCATCCGCTTTTCATACCTATAATAGTCCTTTCATACCACAGTCGTCAACTGGCCATGTGCTGGCATGTGCGGTGCTGATTTGTGTGCACCGCTGACCGCCCAGCGGGGATTCGTTTTGAGAGACCGGATTCCCCACCGGACGGATTAGCGGGTCAACACTAACAACAACACCATACGATGAAATTGACACTCCCTTATCAAGGCCTTCTGCGTGCATCCCGGCTCGCAGTGCTTTCTGCTGCCGCTCTGCTGGCCGCAGGACAACTCCAGGCAGGTGAGCCATCCGCTAAAGCTCCTGCTCCCGTCATTGAACCTGAAGCTCCCTTCGTTACCGGCACTCTGTCGCTGATGGTGGACACTCACTTCGTGTCCTACGGTCAAGACGTCTGGGCTGCTGGCCAATCCTGGCAGGATCCCCTTTTCCACCCCTCCCTTGAACTGAACTTCAATCTGGGAAGCGGTTTCTCCTTCATTCTCGGCACCTGGTGGGATGTGAACGACAATGCTGCCTCCAGCATTGGTGATCGCATTCAGGAAGTGGACGTCTGGGCTGGCTTCGGTTATGCCGTCGGCGACTGGAAGTTCACCCTTCTGTATCAGGCTTGGATGTATGGTAGCAGCACCGAAGAGATCGTGGACTTCAAAGTTGCTTACAGCAGCTTCCTGAACCCATACATCCTTCTTCATGGTCGCACAGACCGTGGTGCTGCCACCACCTTCGGTGAAGGTCTGGTCGTTCAGGCAGGTATCGCTCCAGGAGCTTCCCTGGGCCCTGTTTCCCTGTCCTTCCCGATCGCTCTGTCCTATGACACCTATGATTTCCACGGCGGCCAGGCTGGTTTCGGCTTCGCTTCCGCTGGTGTCTCGGCTTCCATCCCTCTTACCAAGAGCATCACCGCCAACATCGGCGCCACCTACTACTACACCAATGACAACGTCATCGTCACCAACCCTGACGAAGGCTTTGTGATGGGTAGCGCAGGTATCACGGTGACCTTCTAATTCCTTTGTTAACAGGCGGGAGGCTGGACTTCCCGCCTGTTTTCAAGATCGATCTTATCTCTCAGACTTTTCCAAACTTCTAGTTATCTCATGAAAAGAAATACCTTTCTTTCCCTTCTTCTGCCGTCGCTGGCTCTGGCCAGTTCTATTCCTTCCACGCTGCGAGCGGAGGAAACCGTGAAGGTGGGCGTGCTGCACTCGCTGAGCGGCACGATGGCCATCTCGGAGACGTCGCTGCGCGACATTTTGCTTTTTACCTTTGATGAGATCAACGCCAAGGGCGGAGTGCTGGGCAAGAAGATCGAGCCCGTCGTTGTGGATGGTGCGTCCAACTGGCCGCTGTTCGCTGAAAAAGCCAAGCAGCTCTTGGAGCAGGACAAAGTGGCCGTGACGTTCGGCTGCTGGACCTCGGTGAGCCGCAAGTCGGTGTTGCCAGTGTTTGAAAGCAACAAAGGTCTGCTGTTCTACCCGGTGCAGTATGAGGGTGAAGAAATGTCGCCTAACATCATGTATACCGCTGAAGCGGTGAACCAGCAGGCCACCCCAGCCGTGGACTACATGCTGGAGAAGGGCTTCAAAAAGTTCTACCTGCTGGGCAGCGACTACGTCTATCCTCAGACCACGAACCTGGTGTTGCTGGAATACCTTTTGAGCAAAGGTGTGCCGCTTGAAAACATCGGTGGTGGCTTCAAGAAAGATGAGTCCGGAAAGATCATCTCCGCCGGTAAATACACCCCATTCGGTCACACGGACTACCAACAGATCGTGTCCGAGATCAAGCAGTATGCTGCCGGTGGTGACACCTGCGTGATCAGCACGCTGAATGGCGACACCAACGTGCCGTTCTTCAAGGAGTATGCCGCAGCAGGTCTGACCGCTGAAACTTGCCCAGTGGTGAGCTTCTCGATCTCGGAAGATGAGTTCCGTGGTCTGCCTGCCAAGCAGTTGGTGGGTCAGTTGGGTTGCTGGACCTACTTCCAGTCGATCAAGTCCCCAGCCAATGAGAAGTTCATCTCGGACTTCCAAGCCTGGTTGGCCAAGAGTGATGTGCCAGGGATCGTGAAAGAAGGTCGCGTGACCTGCTCACCGATGGTGCTGAGCTATGATGGTGTGTATCTGTGGAAAGCCGCCGTGGAGAAAGCAGGCAGCTTCGAAGTGGACAAAGTGATCGCGGAACTGGAGAAGGGGATCAGCTTTGATGGTCCTGGCGGAACAGTGACGAGCCAGAAGAACCACCACGTGACGAAGAACGTGTATATCGGCGAAACGAAAGCGGATGGACAGTTCAAGATCCTGAAGTCCTACGACAACGTCTATGGCGAACCCTTCCTCAAAGGCACCTTCAAGCCTAAGGAGTAAGG